>NZ_RQYW01000008.1 GCF_003932895.1 Leptotrichia sp. OH3620_COT-345
ATTTAAATACATCATATGTTTCTATTCAATCTATACATTGTACACAAAGGAAAATTGTGTATACTGATTTAAATACATCATATGTTTCTATTCAATTCTGTCATTAAAAAATCACAATCAAATTAATGACTGATTTAAATACATCATATGTTTCTATTCAATCCCTTTTTTTTGTCTTTTTTTCCATACTATACCTCTATTTAAATACATCATATGTTTCTATTCAATAAACATTGCTCTCATTGATGTCCCAGCTTTAGCCGTATTTAAATACATCATATGTTTCTATTCAATCAAGCTACACTTTAAGGAACACAAAATGCTCGTTAAATTTAAATACATCATATGTTTCTATTCAATCCCTCTAACACTTGCTAAAAAACCATTTTTACCTGATTTAAATACATCATATGTTTCTATTCAATCTTAATTTTATTTTTTTATCAGTCATTAAATCATTAATTTAAATACATCATATGTTTCTATTCAATATAGTATAACTTCCTTATATTTTTCGGTCTTTGCTATTTAAATACATCATATGTTTCTATTCAATCAGCAACAAACAACACAATTTCTTTAGAGTTTCAATGATTTAAATACATCATATGTTTCTATTCAATGCCGATTTATTCTATTATCTCTAATATTTTTTATAAGGAAAAATCTCAATTATATCTGTATTATACACTTTTTTTTCCCAACTAACAACATTTTTTTGAGAATTTATCTTTTCATATTTAAAAATCAGAGTTTTCATATAATTTATACCTCATTAGGTTGGGAATTCAATTTTATAAATAACTTCAAATGCTCATTATTATCTTAATATCTAAAATGTTTATATTATATTCTTCAGACTTTTAAAAATATTACTCATCTCAGTCCATAATTTTATATTCATTTTTAAAAAATAGAAACTTCAATTTTCTATATTAATAATAATACCTTTTCAATAATTTTAAGGATAACAAAAATTTTTATTCATCTTACTCATAAAAATCTAAAATAATTAATAAATATGATTTTTATATCGGACATATTTCTTTTAAACTCAAAAAATCTATTAGCTATTTTAAGAAAAAAAATTATCAAGATTTTCTTTTTATTAAAAATAAAAGTTAAAAACTTTTGGCATTAATTTATTTTACTTTTCTATATGCAAACTAAAAATGATTACATAAAAATTTTATCATTATCTGTATCTAAATCCCTAAAATTATTGTTAATACTTTCCTAAATTATATATTTTATTGTATATAATTTCTTAAAAGAAAATAAATTATACAATCTCTATAAGATAAAAAAAAAATAAAAAATAAGATAAATAGCAAATTCATATTATTATATTTTTGAGATAAATATTAAGAAAAAAGTTTATATTTATACAAACAATTTAAACATATTAACTTAAAAAAGTTGTATTTAATTAAAGATCTACCTTTAACTAATACAACTTTTTATTTCTTACATCATTCCCGGCATTCCCATTCCACCCGGCATTCCTCCACCCATAGGTGCTTCTTCTTTTTCATTTGCAACTGCAACTTCAGTTGTCAGTAATACTGATGACACTGATATTGCATTTTGAATAGCCGATCTTGTGACTTTTGCGGGATCGATTATTCCTGCTTTCACCATATCCACATATTCTTCTTTTGCAGCATCAAAACCTACTTCTGCTTCAGAATTTTTAACTTTTTCCACTACTACTCCGGCATCAAGTCCTGCATTTACAACTATCTGTTTCATAGGTGAGTATAGAGCTCTCTTTACTATTTCCACTCCTAAACCTTCTTCCCCTTCGAGTTTATAGTCTTCTATTGCTTTAGCTATCTGAACAAGTATTGTTCCTCCTCCCGGAACTATACCCTCTTCAACTGCTGCTTTTGTAGCATTTAACGCATCTTCTATTCTCAGTTTTCTTTCTTTCATTTCAGTTTCTGTAGCAGCTCCTACTTTTATAACTGCAACTCCTCCTGATAATTTTGCCAATCTTTCCTGCAATTTTTCTTTATCATAATCTGATGTAGTAGTTTCAATAGTATTTTTTATTTGAGCAATTCTTGCCTGAATATCCTTACTTTCTCCTACACCATCTACGATAACAGTATTATCTTTTGTAATTCTAACTTTTTTAGCTTGCCCTAAAAAGTCTATCTCAGCATTTTCAAGTTTTATACCTTTCTCTTCAGAAATTACTTCTCCACCTGTTAATATTGCTATATCTTCAAGCATTGCTTTTCTTCTATCTCCAAATGCAGGCGCTTTAACCGCTGCAATATTTAAAGTTCCTCTAAGTTTGTTTACTACTAACGTTGCAAGTGCTTCTCCTTCAACATCTTCAGCAATTATAAGCATCGGTTTACCTGTTTCGACGGTTTTTTCAAGTATCGGTAATAACTCCTTCATACTTGATATTTTTTTATCAGTTATAAGAATAAACGGATTATCAAGTTCTACAACCATTCTTTCAGAATCCGAAACCATATAAGGTGATAAATATCCATTATCAAACTGCATTCCTTCCACTACTTCAAGTGTAGTATCAAGAGACTTTGCTTCTTCAACAGTAATTACACCTGATTCTCCCACTTTTTCCATAGCTTGTGCTATTAACTTTCCTATTTCTTCATCAGAAGCTGAAATTGCTCCTACTTGTGCTATTTCATCATTTGATTCTATTTTTTTCGCTCTTTTTACCAATTCTTCGATAACTTTCTTAGAAGCTTTTTCCATTCCTTTTCTTATGAAAACAGGGTTTGCTCCAGAAGCTACCATTTTCAATCCTTCTTTTATTAAAGCTTGAGCCAGTACAGTTGCTGTAGTAGTCCCGTCTCCTGCAACATCATTTGATTTTGTAGCGACTTCTTTTACAATCTGAGCTCCCAGATTTTCAAAAGGATCCTTTAATTCAATTTCTTTTGCAATTGTAACTCCATCATTTGTAATTGTAGGTATTCCATATCCTTTATCTAAAATTACATTTCTTCCTTTAGGTCCCAATGTTACTTTTACAGCATCCGCTAGCGTATCTACTCCCGTTTCTAAGGCTTTTCTTGCTTCTTCGTTAAATTTAATTATTTTTGCCATTTTTTCCTCCTAATTATAATATAAAAACTCTTAATTTTATTTACTCAACTATTCCAAGTACATTATCTATATCTAATATAAGATAATTCTCATCTCCGTCCTTTACTTCAGTTCCTGAATATTTTTCAAAAATTACTTTGTCTCCTGCTTTTACATCTTCAACTTCTTTTCCTATTGCCAGAACTTCTCCTGTAATAGGCTTTTCTTTAGAAACCGTTCCCGGAAGAACTATTCCGCTTTTTGTTACTTCTTCCTGCTCAACCTGTTTTATCAAAACTCTTTTTCCTAAAGGTTTTATTTTCATTGTCTCAATCCTCCTATTATTTTCTTTATTGATGAAAGTCTTTAATTTTTATACTTTCCTTTTGTTTTAGCACTCACTCTGATAGATTGCTAACTATATAATAATATATTTTTTTCTTTTTTTCAAGTCTTTTTTTCTATTTTTTCAAATTTTTTTCAAGAACTGAATACAATATATCAAAACGCCACTGTCTTTCACATTTCATTTCAGAATTTTCAAAATAAAACTTTTCAATAGACGGTATAAAAATCTCCGCAATTTCCCTACTGTTCAACCATAAGTCCATATTCCTGTTAAATTTCTTATTATGAGAAAAGGAATTACGGAAATAAGTATAATTTTCAGTATAGTAATAAGCTATTTCTTCAAAATGAATCAATGTACTTGTTTTCAAAGATTTTTCCTTCCACATATCCATATCCAGTAAATGTTCCGTTTTCAATCCCGACAAATCAAACATAAGAACATATTCCGATATATTTCCGACTGCTCAAGTATCAGGATTAATGTCCAGAAAATCTGAAATAAGTTGTTTTGAAAAGCGATACATAAAATCAAGTTCATTTTTACTCCATACATTTTTCTTTTCAAAATAACATTTATCCAAATTCAAAGAAACATCCATTCTTATATTTTCATTTTGGGCTGTAAATTCAAGTATTTTAGGTAAAAAATGCTTTATTTCAAAACCTGTTTCATCATAATGTACCGCATCAAGATATTCCCATATAAGTTCTCTTGACAGTCTATTTACAGGAATTTCCAATAATTTTTTTACATTTTCCGAGCTTACACAGCAGGGAGTACAGACAGAAAGTTTTCCGTTTAAATCATAAAAAAAGATTTCATATGCTTCCTTTATCAGCTTTTTCATTTCATTGCTTACAAAAATTCCTGCTTTTCCGTTTCCGATACAATCTTCTGATTTTTCGGGTCTTGTTTTAATTTTAAACTTTTTCATTAATTGAAATATCCTTTTTAATATCAACTTTATCTATACTTATAAAATCCCTGTCAGCTCTCCATTTCAATATCGTCTAATACTATATTTTTCTTATACTCTTTTACTTCTTTTGTACCTATTCCCTAATATTATTATCGCTTAATACCGTATTTCTTATTATACTTTACTTACAGGAAATTCATGATTTATTCCTACTCCACCTATAAATTTTCCGCCTGAACATTTATTGAAGCTCCTGTTAGCGTAAGTATATCATAATTTCATATATTTTGTCCTATATATTCATTTATTTTTACTATAAAAAGTTTATAAGGGATAATTGTTGTGTGTTCCAAACTTTTTTGAAAAAAAGTTTGGCAAAAAACTGTCAACACAAATTATTTGTAACTCAAAAACACTCCATTCACTAAAAAATCACAAACTTATTTCACTCAAACAATGACTTTTCTTTACGCTCATTCCCATATTTTTTTCGTTGAAACAATTTAAATGTCGAATTTTCACTTACAATTTCAGTCCCCTTCAATATTCAAATTTTACTGTATGAAAAAATGTGAGGACAATTAAGCCCTCATAAAAAAATTCTTTTCTCAAAAAAATCTAGAAAATTTTTTATTCCAAATCTTTTTCCTAAAAATATTGAATATTAGTTATTTATTATTATAAGTTCTTTATTACTTTTATTTAAAATTTCACATCCGTCCTTTTTCACAACAACATCGTCTTCTATTCTTACTCCACCCCAACCTTCAAAATAAAGTCCGGGTTCTGATGTAACTACCATATTTTCCTTTAATTCTATATGAGACATTCCTGATAAATATGGCAGTTCATGAACTTCAACTCCTATACCGTGTCCTAATCCATGACCGAAATATTGTCCATATCCTTTTTCAGTCAGAAAGTCTCTTACTGTCTTATCCACATTATCGGACATCAAACCTTCTTTTATTGTATTAATACCGAGCATCTGTGCTTCCAAAACAAGATTATATACTTCGTTATGTTTTTTAGTTATATTATTTCCGTAATAAATCGTTCTTGTCATATCCGATACATATCCATTATAATAAGCACCAAAATCCATCGTAATAAATTCTTCTTTCTGTATTTTCTTATCCGAAGCCACTCCGTGAGGCATTGCAGATCTTACGCCGCTTGCTACAATTGTTTCAAATGATTTGTCGTCTGCTCCCATCTTTCTTTGAATATATTCCATATAAGCTGCTATTTCTTTTTCCGAAATCCCCTCTTTTATAATTTTCAGTACTTCACTAAATGCTATATCGCTTATTTCTACTGCTTTTTTAATTAAACTGATTTCCTCATCTGTTTTCACCATTCTTTCCAGTAAAAGTTTATCCCCTATAGGAACAAGGTCTGCTTTAAATATTTCTTTTATTGTTTCATACAATGAAAATGTTACATTTTTATCTTCAAATCCTATTTTTTTAATACCCAGTTTTTCAGCATCTTGTCCTACAAATTTTAACGAACCTCTTGTTGTTTCTTTAAATTCAAATCCCATTTTTGAAACTTCTTCTTCAGCTTGGCTTCTATATCTGAAATCAGAATAAAAATAATTCCCTTTTTTAGTTACGAGAGCTACTCCTGTAGTCCCGGTAAATCCTGTAAAATATCTTAAGTTGTATAAATCTGTCAAAAATATTCCGTCAAGATTCAATTCATTTAAAATTCTCGTTAATTTTTCAGTTCTTTTGTCCATTTTTTTCTCCTTATATTTAATATATTTAATTATTTAATTTTTATTTCAAATCTATATCAATTTTTTTGGGTACTATATTAATTTATACTTTTTTCATCTTAATTAAGATTGTTATTTATATTTAATCTTTGATATCACATTAATTAATTTTATATCAAGTCAATTATCTTTTAAAATAATTATTTATGCCTGATTTTCTTTGACACCTTATTTATAATCTGTCTGTTATACTACATATACTGTATAATATTTCAATCCTGTTCTTACCTTACCGTACTTTTATAATATTTTATTGCAAATTCAGCACATTTTATACCGTCTACCGCTGCCGACATTATTCCTCCTGCATAACCTGCACCTTCTCCACAAGGCATAATCCCTTCAATATTTGAAAAAAATCTTTCATTTCGGAGAATTTTTACAGGTGAAGAGCTTCTACTTTCCACAGCTGTCAGTACTGTATCTTCATTCCCAAAACCTTTGATTTTCCTATCCATAGCTTTTATTCCCTCTTTCAAAGCTTTATTTATATAATCCGGAAAGCACTCATTCAAATTGGCAAATCTATATCCTCCCGCATAACTCGGTTTTATTGAACCTAACTTTTCCGATTTCTTATTTTTTACAAAATCTCCAAACAATTGAACAGGAGCTTTATAATCTTCTCCGCCAAGTTTAAACGCTTTTTCTTCAAGTTTTCTTTGAAATTCGACTCCTGCAAGAACTCCTCCCTGTCCAAAATCCTCAGGATAAACATTTACAAGAACAGCTGAATTGGCATTTTCCAAATTTCTTTTTGAATAACTCATACCATTTACTACAAGTCTTTTTTCTTCACTTGCGGCAGGTACAACCACTCCTCCGGGACACATACAGAAAGTATACACTCCTCTTCCATTTTCAGATTTGATATTCAGCTTATATTCAGCAGGAGGCAGTATATCTGCAAACTTTCCATATTGTGCATGATTAATTACTGATTGCTTATGTTCTATCCTCACACCTACTGAAAAAGGTTTTCTTTCCATTTTTATATTTCTTTCATCCAACATATAAAAAGTATCTCTCGAACTATGCCCTATTGCTAATATGATAATATCTGTATCAATTTCATATTTTTCGGAACTTTCTTTATTTTCATCAATAACTTGAACAACAGCTCCGGTTACTTTATTACTATTTCGATTTATTGATACAAGCTTATTTTGAAACCTATATTCTCCACCCAAATTTTCTATTTTCTTTCTTATATTTTTCATTATTCCTATTAATCTGTCTGTACCCACATGAGGTTTTGACATATACGCTATCTTTTTTTCAGCGCCTGCAAGTATAAACTCACTGTATATTTTTTGCATTCTGAAGTTATTTGTATTCGTAGTCAGTTTGCCGTCGGAAAATGTTCCTGCTCCTCCCTCTCCAAATTGTACATTGGAATACTTGTTAAGCTTTCCTCCTTTAAAAAAATTATATACATCTCTTTGTCTTTTTTCCACACTTTTTCCCTGTTCAATTATAATTGGCTTTAACCCTGCCTCTGCCAGTACAAGTGCCGCAAAAATTCCTGCAGGACCGCTTCCCACAACTACAGGACGCTTCCTATCGTTAAGTTCAATTTTTTCTATAATATATTCCTGTTTTACTATTTCTCTTACATCAGGTAAATTTTTATATTTTTCTTCATCACTCAGTAATATATCCGCTGAATAAACATAATGTACATTATTTTTATTTCTTGCATCTATTGCCTGTCCTGTTATTTCAAATTTCTTAAACTCCATTTCACTTATATTCAGTTTTTTCGCAGCAACCTTTTTTAAATCATCAATATTATGATTAATAGGCATTTTTATATTATTTATTCTTAACATATTTTTCCTTTTCTTTAATTATCACTATTAAAAATTTTATTTTCCTGCATTTTTTCCTGCAGTATACCCTGAAGCCCATGCCCATTGAAGATTATATCCGCCACATTCTCCATATACATCAAGAATCTCCCCTGCAAAATATAGTCCCTTTACTTTTCGAGATTCAAGAGTTTCAGTATTTATTTCATTTAAAGATACTCCTCCTGCAGTTACTTGAGCATTTTTAAATCCCGTTGTTTCCAAAATAGTTACTTTATATTTTTTTAGTATAGTACAGAGTTTTTTTAATTCCGAATCATTCAGTGAATTTACAGGTTTAGAAAGCTTTTCTATTCCTGACATTTTAGACAAAAACTGTCCCAATTTTTTATTTATCATCCCGTTAAAAAACTGCTCCATTGTCAGATGAGAAAGTATTTCTTTTCTTTTTTGAAGTATTACATATAATTCATTATAATTAAACTTAGGCATAAAATCAATTTCAAATTCAATATTTTTATAAAGGGGAAAAACGTAAGAAATATTAAATATCACATTTCCGGAAATTCCATAATCGGTAAAAAGCAGCTCACCGTTATAAGTACATATCTTTTTTCCATTTCCGTAAGCTGTAACTGTAGTATCAACTTTAATTCCCTGTAACCCCTTCACCTGACACTTCTCTACTTTTAACTGTACAATAGAGGGAATAAGCTCTGTTATAGTATGTCCCAATTTTTCAGCTATTTCAAAACCTGATCCGTTTGAACCAAGTTCAGGATAAGACTTTCCTCCTGTAGCCAATATAACTTTGTCCGCTTCTATCTCTCTTTTATCTTCTGAATAAATTCTAAATCCTGAATTTTTTTTTTCGATTTTTCTCACATAAAATTCCGTCTTTATTTCAATTCCTATTTTTTCAGCTTCAAATCTTAAAGAATCAACTACTGATGATGCCTGTCCACTCATAGGATAAATTTTCCCTCTTTTCTCTTCATTACACATAATACCGAGTTCTTGAAAAAAATCCAAAGTATGTTCAGGAGTAAATCTGTCTAGTATATTATTTACTGAATTGATATTTTCTCCGAAATAATTAGATATCGATGCTCCTATATTTGTTATGTTACATCTTCCATTCCCTGTAATTAGCAGTTTTTTTAATACTCTTTCTTTTCTTTCAAGAATTACAACTTTTTTACCTGCTCTTCCTGCTGTAATTGCTCCAACAAATCCCGCAGCTCCCCCTCCGATAACTGCTATTTCAGTCTTCATAATATTCTCCGTTATTTTTTAATTAGTCATTTATTTTTTAAATACCGTTATTTTTTATTAATACGATGCACAATAATTATTTTATGAACTTCCACATATTTTTTTACTTAAATTCTTAAATTTTTCAAAATTTATATTACTTGTTTTAAATACCGTTATTTTTCACTTATAATTTTTAATAATATTTCTATCTTTGATTTCCATGAATTTTTTCTTATTTCTTCAAGTAATTTTTCATCAATTTCCCTTTTTTCCAAAGACTTTTTCATCTGTTTTTCAACTCCTTTTACAAGGCGTTTTACAAAGTCGGGCTTTTCAGCTTCTACAGCCTTATCTGTATCGTATATTGTAGGCATATCTATATATTCTATTATCCCTGAATTATTGATTTTATCTCCAAGAAGTTCTATCAGTCCTGCAATATTTGTAGTCACTGCTCGAAGTCCGCTTCCCAGTGCTTCTACTGCTATCAGTCCCAATCCTTCAAAATATGAGGGAAGAATAAATACATCCTTTTCCCTCATAACCTCAGCCACCGCCTGTTGATTCGGAAGGTTGTATATTTCTATATTTTTTATTCCTTTTACTGCATTTTCTATTTCTTTCCTATTTTCATCTTTAACTGCACCTACTAAAGTCAATTTTACATCTTCTCTTTTCTCGGAAATTATTTTAAAAGCTTTTATTAATTCATAAAATCCTTTAGCCTGATCAAATTTTCCTATGTAAAGAAGTTCAATTTTATCTTTCTTTTCATATTTTTTAGGAGGATAAAACAGTTTTTCATTATATCCTGCACCTAAATTAAATATTTTGTTTTTATCATACTTATAAATCTTTACTATATCATCTGTTTGTAAATCACTTAAGGAAAATATCATATTAATATGTTCAAACCCTGAAACATACTTTTCTTTCATAATTCTATTTTTCTCAGCCTGTCTTAAATCAGTGTTATGACATATCGCAAAAATCTTTTTATCTTTAAAAATCTCACATACTATAGAAGTAAGTATCCATAAATGATGGGTAATTATTATGTCAGGATTGAATTCTTTCTTTGCCTGTCTCAGTTTTTCTGTAAAAACCTTTCTCCACAACTTTATCATATTTTCAGACATTTCTGAATAAAGTGTATTTTCATAAGGCATTATGTCACTCATTCCTACTATGGGAAAAGGAAGATTTTCATTCTGAAATACAACTTCATACTGTTTTTCCTTTTTCAATATATTTATATCATATTCTTCTGTAGTTCCATACAGACATGTCTGTTCGATATTCCCGTAATTTTTCAATTCCTCAATGACATTTGTAAAATATACTCCGCTTCCTGTTTTTTGAGGTAACTGTGCTATTACATGAAGTATTCTCATTATAACATCTCCGTTTCTTTTATATCTTTAATTTTTTATTTATAAATTATTTAAAATCGGACTTATTTATTTTATAAACTGCTCAATACACTATATTTCTGATTTTAAACTTATTTCGGTGTAAATTTCCTTTTGGTTTTTAAGCTTAATACATACTTTCCTTATAATTGATATATAGAACATCTCCTTCTTTTCTTATTTCTCCCGAATTCATTTCCATCAAAACGAAGCTTTCTCTTTCTTCAGTTTCTACAATATATTCTATTAATGCTCCTTTAAAAACAGCTTCTTTTATAACCGCCTTTTTCCCTGACTTTTCATATATTTTTATTTTTTCGGGTCTGATATACTTTCTGTCGTTAAGCTTATTTGATTTTCCCATAAACTCAAGGACAAATTCATTAACAGGATTATTGTATAAATTTACAGGACTATCATTCTGTTCTATTTTTCCTTCATTCATTAAAATTACTTTATCGGCAATACTGAAAACATCTTCCTGATCATGAGTAACGAGAATAACGGTCATATTAAAATTATTTACAAGATTCTTCAGTTCTTTTCTCATACTTCCTCTTAAATTTCTATCCAGATTTGAAAAAGGTTCATCCATTAAAATTATTTCAGGATTTATTACAATACTCCTTGCAAGAGCAACTCTCTGTCTTTGTCCTCCTGATAATTCATGTATTTCTCTTTTTTCAAATCCTTTTAATCCCACATCCTGAATTATCTGCATTGCTTTTTCTTTTCTTGCCTTCTTGGAAATTTTTTTAAACTTTAAACCATATTCTATGTTTTCCAGAACATTTTTATGCCTAAAAAGCCCATATGATTGAAAAACTGTAGCAATATTCCTTTTTTCAGGACTGAAATACGTTATATCTTTACCGTCCAGTATTATTTTCCCTTTGTCAATTTTTATAAATCCGCCTATTGCATTTAATATTGTTGTTTTCCCACATCCTGAAGGTCCCAGTATACAGAGTATTTTCCCTTTTTCCAAAGAAAAAGTCACATTCCGAACAACCTCTTTCTTATTGTATGATTTTGTCAGATTTTTTATTTCCAGAAACATACTTCCTCCTAATTTTTAAAAATATGTTCATAGATGAAAACAATACATTAAAACTGAAACATATTACTATTATTATTAGTGCTATTACAGATGCAATATTATATTTTCCGCTGTTTATAGCATCAAACATTACAAGTGTCAAAACTTTCTGATTCGGACGAACTAAAAAAATTATTGTTCCTACTGTAGTCATTATACCGTTAAAATTATTCATCATACTTACTATAAATTTTTCAACTGAATTGGGAAGAATTATATCTTTAAAAATATAAAATTCTCCTGCTCCTAAATCTTTTCCGCTTAAAATTTCACTTTTATCAATATCTCCCATACTTACACCAAAAATTTTAATTGAAAAAGGAAGTTGCCTGAAAGTCATATTCAATATTACTATTAATGAAGTTCCTGTTATCTGTAAAGGATAATCATTAAAAGCAAGAATATACCCTATCCCAAAAAAAATTCCCGGGAATATATAAGGCATAGTACCTATAAAATCAAAAATCTTTAACATACTCTTATTTCTTATAATAATATAATACTGAAGAAGCATTCCCAGAACACTCCCCGAAAAGGCTCCTATAAGAGAATAATATACACTTCTGAATACAGTTTTATCAATATAATCCCCTATTTCCGCAAAATGTTCAAATGTAAAATACATTTTCCCTTTCCGATAGTCGGTAAAAGCGGATAAAATAATCGAACCGTATTGTAAAAACAGAAAAAATAGAAATAATAATGCCAAAAAAGCGATAAAATAAAAAATTTTCCCTTTTTTTTCTAAAAAAAATTCTGATATATCTGATTTTTCTATATTTTTTTCAATTATCTTTAAATTTTTCATATAAAAAACAAAAATAAAAAGCACAGGTATACAAAGTAAAATATTCATTGCAGATGCTTTTAATACATTTCCCTCGGAAATAAATGTAATATAAGATTCTGAAGCAAGAGTTTCAAATGCCCCTCCTATAATCAGAGGAGTTGAAAAATCCGATATACTTCTTATAAAACTCAAAATAGCAACTGTTTTTATACTCGGAAACAGTTCAGTCAGCAAAATATCAGAAATAATATTGCCGGTTTCCGCTCCAAAAGAACGGGCACTGTTTATCTGAGCCTTATCTATATTATCTAAAGAAGATATTATTATTAAACTTCCCAATGAAATCAAACCTATACTTTGCATAAGAACTACTCCGTATAACCCATATGCATCAAATGACAAATTTAAAATTTCATGAGTTATAAATCCGCGTCTTCCAAATAATTTTATATATGCAAGGGAAGAAACAAAAGGAGGTGAAATCATTGTAATCATTAAAATAAAAGAAATAATTTTTCTACAAACACAACCGTAAATGTAACAGAAAATCCCTATTGAAACAGATACCACAACTGTAATAACAGTAGTGAAAATCCCCGTATAAAGAGAATTATAAAGTAAAATGTTTCCGTCTGATAAAAATTGAAATCCTTCTAAAGTAAAATATCCCTCATAAAAAAAACCTGAAATAAAAATTTTTAAAAATGGAAATAATATGAAACAGATTATTAAGAAAATTATTAGTAATAATATGGGAATATCTGCGAATTTTAAAATTTTTTTCATAACTTTCCCCACTTTATATTACTTTCCTTTAGTCATTTTCTCCCATTTTTCCAAAATTTCCGCTCTTTTTGTTCCGAAAGTGGATAAATCCTCTTTTACAAATTTATCTTTCGGTAATCCGAGCTTATATCCTTTTGTTCCGTCTATTACCATTTGTGCTCCATCTTTTCCATCCAACTCCGCTATAAGCTGCTGAATTTCGGGTCTTAAAATAAAATCTTCAAATGCTTTCGCAAGTTCCAAATTTGGACTATTTTTAAATATTGCTACTCCTTCCGGCACCCAAAAAAGACCGTCAGTAGGATAAACAGCTGTTAAATTATGCTTTTCCGCCACGTCAAACGAAGATTTGTCTATAGGGATAATTCCTATACCGAATTCTCCTGCAACAGTTTTTTCCTGAGGATCTTTCCCTCTTTTTCCATAAAACTTCACATTTTTATTTAATTTCTCCAAATATTCCCAACCTTTTTGTTCTCCATACATATCAAGAATTCCTTTTACATTTGCATAACTTGTTCCTGAAACCGCAGGATTAGCCATAATAATTTCATTTTTATATTTTGGATCTGCAATTTCTTCCCATGTGAAAGGAACAGGAAGCCCCTTTTCTTTTAAAATATCATTATTTATAAGAAAACCTACTACTGTAATACCTTTGGAAATCCAATACCCTTCATTATCTTTATATCCTTCTTTAATATTTTCAAATCCTTTAGGTTTATACATCTCCAGAAGATTATCATTTTTAGCTTTCATAAAAGCATCTATTCCTCCTCCGAACCAGACATCTGCCATAGGTTTTCCACCTTCAGCTTTAATTTTAGCTATTACTTCTCCACTTGACATAGACAAAAATTGCACATCAGCCTTTGTTTCTTCAGAAAATTTATCAAATAGTTTTTTATATTTTTCTGAAGTTGCAATGACATTCAATGTTTTTCCCTCAAAATTTCCCCCTGTAATTTTCTCCTTTTTGGAACAACCGATTAATATAGCAATAATTACTGAAAAAAATAAAAATAATTTTTTTATTTGTTTTATATTTTTCATCTTTTCCCTCCTAAAGATATTTTATTTATATTCATTCTACCCCCGTTTTTCTTAAATGTCAACACAATCTTTCAAATGAATAAGTTTATTTCCAAAATCTGATTTTTTCTTTTAAAATGTTAAAATAAATTATTTTCTAAAACAAAAAAAACGAGCCGTGTGCTCGTTTCTTGTATGAAAGAAGTCTAAATGTAGAGATGGGGCGTCTCTCTTAGACAAATAAGTTATACCATTCTTTTTGTCAATTGTCAATAGAATTTTTAAAATTTTTTTCCTTTTTTTGATTATAAAATTTCAAAATTACTTCACTTTTAGTAAAATCAAGGGGTCTTTTTTTTATCTTTTATAAAAATTTATTATCATTTTAATTTTTTTTAATTTATTCCCTCTATTTTATAAAATATGACCGTATATTCATTTATTTTTAAAATTCATCCAACCATTTTTTTGATAACTCATGTTCTCCTGCTATCACTTTTTCAAACTCTGATTTTAAAAGTTTAAAGTATTTTCCCGGATTTACTGTAGCTGAAAAATCAGGTGTGCCAATAGGTCTCCCATCCAGAGATTCTGCATACACTACTTTCATAGCAGTTCCTGTAACAAGAAGTTCATCAGCATTAAAAACCATAGACCTGTCTATTTTTCCTTTATGTATTTTATAACCGTTGTATTCAAGGAGTTCAATCATTGACCTTACTGTAATTCCTTCAAGAGCATCAAAACCTGTATCAGGAACAATCACTTTATCTCTATATATTAAAATAATATTAGCAACTGAAGCTTCCACTACATTTCCTGCATTATCAAACATCAAAGCCTCATCATAACCGTTTCTCTGAGCATCACTTGTAGCAAGGAAAGAATTAATATAAGACCCTCCCGCCTTGGCTTTCGTAGGTATCGCCGCATCACTATATTTTCTGTATGTGGAGCTCATAAACTTTATTCCCCCGTTGTCGATATTTACATAATCGGCAAGAGGAAGCAGATATATTGCCAATTCAAAATCAAGTCCTTTTTTCTTAGGTGATATTCTAGGCTGACTGCAAAATACAAAAGGTCGCATATAAAAATCTTCTTTTATGTCATTTTTTTCAACTAATTCTGAAATTATTTTTCTGAATTTTTCCCATGATATAAAATATTCAAATCCCAACATTTTAGAAGCATTCATTAATCTTATATAGTGGTCTTTCAATCTGAAAATATATACCTTGCCATTTCTGTAGTATCCTCTTATTCCTCCAAAACAAGTAGTTCCATACTGAAGACTGTGAGTCGCTATACTTACAGTCGCTTTTTCAAATTCAATTATTTCATTCTTGAAATATGCATATTTCATAAATTCATTATTCATTTAAGCCTCCGTAAAACTTCTCTTAAAATTTTTTCTGTATTTTATCACTTTTTCAATCATTAGTAAAATTAATTATAAATATAATATTTATAATTTTTATAAATTTTTATTTTTACAACACTTTTTTTATTTCTCCACCACCTACAAGTTCATTTTCTAAATAAAAAACTATATGTTGTCCTTCTGAATTTTCAGCATTTTTCTTATCAAATTTAAAATATAATTTTTCTTTTCCATTTTTAATTTCCGATATAAGTTCTCCTTTTAAACCTTTTGAAGAAAATCTCGGTCTGGCGATAAGAACTTTGTTTAATAATTTCTCTATCTTATAATGAAATTTATGGTTTATTATTTCTATCCGGTTTATAAGAAGTTCATCAAAATCTCCTATTACGACTTCATTTGTATCGGGACGGATTTCCAACACAAAAAAAGGTCTTCCCAAATTTAATCCCAGTCCCCGTCTTTGTCCTATAGTATATAACTGATAACCTTCATGTTCACCTATTGTTTCCCCTTTTTTATTTATAAACTTCCCTTTTTCGACTGAATTTCCAAGTACATTTTTCAAAAACGGTATATAACCGTCAGGAGCAAAACATATTCCTTGACTGTCAGGCTTTGCATGAATGTGAATACCATTTTCTCTGGCTATTTTCCTAACCTCAGATTTTTCATATCCTGAAAGAGGAAATAAAAATCTTTCTATAACGGATCTATCTAAACGATACAGCATATATGACTGATCTTTCGGATTATTTTTATCCCATAAGAGTAAATCGCTCATGCTTTTTTTTGAATAATGTCCTGTGGCTATATATTTTATTCCCATTTTATCAGAAAATTCCACAATTTTATTTATTTTTACTTTTTCATCACATATTACACAAGGTGACGGAGTTTTACCTGCATGATATGTTTCTACAAAATAATTCATAACTTCTTTCTGAAATTCTTCAGTTACATTTA
Organism: Leptotrichia sp. OH3620_COT-345; assembly: GCF_003932895.1. Taxonomy (NCBI): domain Bacteria; kingdom Fusobacteriati; phylum Fusobacteriota; class Fusobacteriia; order Fusobacteriales; family Leptotrichiaceae; genus Leptotrichia; species Leptotrichia sp. OH3620_COT-345. Next base: position 16,664 of record NZ_RQYW01000008.1, read on the forward strand.
TAGTATAATGGGGAATTCCTAAAGTATAACATGTCATTTTTGCATCAGATATATCATCTAAGGAACAACATGTTTTCCCTGAAATTTCAGACAGTTCGTCAGGAAGATGTTTTAATGTAACTCCTATCACATCATAGCCCTGTTCTTTTAATAAAAGAGCGGCAACAGAACTGTCTATACCGCCGCTCATCCCGACTACCACTCTTTTTAATTTATCCATTTTTTCTCTTTTCATATTCTTAAATTCAATATATTATGTTTTTCAAATTTTTAATAACTTCTCATTACTTTGAAAATATTGTTATTTATTTTCCAATTATTCGCCTTTTTTTCAACTTTTACTATAAAATTATTTATTAAATATTTATTTTCTTTTGTAATTTTCGCATTTTCTTCTTCCATTAATTTAAAAACATCTTCAATCATTTTTTTCTGAATCTTTTTTTCTACTTCCTCCATAGACAGATTCTTATTTTTTTCAAAATAGTCCATATCTCCAATGTTGCTTAACAGTTTTTCTTCTATTTTTTCCTGCAATTTATCCATATTACCAAGTATATCAGGAGTTTTTACAATTATAGTTAAATAAGCTTTATGAGGTGATACGTAATTAATTTCTGAAACTTCAACTTTAGTGTATTTAAAAACCGTTTCAAAAACTTTTGTTATCATTTCTTTCTGTATACCTTCCAGATTTTCAACAGAAGACAACATATCAAAATTCATACTTTGAGCTATTTTACTTCCTATGAATTCTTTTTTTATTTCTTCTAAAATCTTCTGATTTTCATTTTTCAGTTCTTCTTTTGAAATAGTAAATGTAGGCTCTACAACCACGCTTATATTTTTTTCATTTGAAAATAGTGACATACACATTAATAAACAAAACAGCATCACAATTTTTTTCATAAAAATCCCTCTTTCAATATAAAATTTTATTTATTTTTTTACCGCTCTTGTCATAATAAATGAAGGAATATTCAATTTGTGCAGCCTTCCTGTTCCGTTTGTATCTTCATCAATATCAGTCAAAATAAATCCCTCTTTCAGCTGTCCCCCTATCTGTTCTGTCAATTATGGGAAAACTGTATTCCTCCATCTTCTTCCTCCAGCTGTTTTCTGTTATTTTCATTTATTAGCGGATTAAAAGGCAAACTGTTAATAATTTTTTCTTCACTGACATCTACAATATAGTTTATTCCTATATCTAACCCGCACAGTAGAATGCCGCCTTTTTTCAGTATACGATAACATTCCTTAAATAACGGCTCAACTTTTTCTATATAACAGTTACTGACAGGATGAAAAATAATATCAAAACATTCATCTTCAAAAGAAAGTGTTTTACTCATGTCAGCTTTTACTATTCCGACTTCACATCCTTACCTTTCGGGAATCTCTCTTTCAGTTTCAAGCTGCCTGTCAGAATAATCCAAAACCGTACATTTAACACCGAGTGCTAAAAAACAGGAATTTGCTGACCTCCTCCTGAAACCAGCCCTAAAAGTTTTTTATTTTTCAGTTCTCCAAACCGCTCATGCGGCACAAACTTTATAGGAGTCAGCAATATATTCCATTTTCCTTTTTCAGCATTTACATATGCCTGATAATCTATAGGCTTTATCCATTCCCAAGCTTCTTCTATCCGGCGATTAATTACTTCAGCATTAATATACCGGTAATCTTTATTCATTATAATCACATTTTCTCATAACTTTTTAAAGAATTATCTGAAAATATTATTTTACTACTATATTTACAAGTTTATCAGGTACAACTATAACTTTTACTATTTCTTTTCCTTCTATAAACTTTTTCGTCTTTTCTGAAGCAAAAGCCAGTTTTTCAGCCTCTTCTTTAGAAAAACCTATTTTTATAGGTACCATATCTCTAACTTTTCCGTTTATCTGAATAACAAGATTTATTTTATTTTCTTTTGTTAATTCCTCATCAAATATAGGCCACTCTTCTTCAAAAGTATAAGTTTTGTTTCCTGTCATTTCCCAAAGTTCATCAGCTATATGAGGTGCAAAAGGTGAAATCAGCAGAATTACTTTTTCCAGTACTTCTTTCCATATTTTTTGTGATTCAGAAGAAACATTATTTTTTTCTATTACCTCCTGTTTATATGTAGTCATATCGTTCAGCAATTCCATGACAGCGGCTATTGCCGTATTAAAATGAAAATCGTCTTCTATACTTTCAGTAACCTTTTTCACTGTCTGATGTAATTTTTTTTGTATTTCTTCATCTTTTTCATTTCTTTTATCCATATCAATATTATAATTATTTTCTTTATCAGCATTTTTATCAGCAAAATGTATCGTATCTGAAATAAGCAGATAGAGTCTGTTTATAAATCTGTATGCTCCTGCAAGTCCGTTCATATTCCATTCAAGTTCCTTTTCAGGAGGTGCCGCAAATAAAGTAAACACTCTTGCAGGATCCGCTCCATACTGCTTCACTATTTCTTCGGGATCCATACCGTTATTTTTGGATTTACTCATTTTTTCAACTTTTACTGTCAATTCTTCTCCCGTTTCTTTCAAAAAAGCTTTTCCATCTTTCATTTCAACATCTTCAGCAAAGTAATATTTTCTTTCATTTGAAGAATAATAAGACGGACCGAGAACCATTCCCTGAGTTAAAAGCCTTTTAAACGGTTCGCTTGTTTTTACCAATCCCATATCTCTCAAGACTTTATGGAAAAATCTCGCATATAAAAGGTGCATTACGGCATGCTCTATTCCTCCTATATACTGATTCACCGGAGTCCAGTTATCCGCATATTCCTTTTCAAAAGGTTTTTCATTATTATGAGCATCCAAATATCTGAGATAATACCATGAAGAATCGACAAAAGTATCCATTGTATCTGTTTCCCTTCTTCCTTTTCTCCCATCAGGTAATGTTACATTTTTAAAGTCTTCGGAAGTTTCAAGGGGATTTCCTTTTCCGCTAAATTCAATATCGGTAGGTAATTTAACAGGAAGATTTTCAATTTTCTCCAAATGAATATTTCCATCTTCATCATAAATTACGGGAATCGGCGTTCCCCAATATCTCTGTCTGCTTATTAACCAATCATGAAGCCTATAATTTACCGTTTTCTTTCCTTTTCTCTCTTTTTCAAGTTTTTCTGTTATTTTTATTTTTGCTTCGTTATTATTCAATCCGTTAAATTCTTCCGAATTAACTAAAATTCCGTCAAATCCGTAAGCTTTTTTCATTTCTTGAAGATTCAATTCTTCACAATTACCATCTTTATCAATAGGATTAATTACAACTTTTTTAGGAAGTCCGTATTTTTCAGCAAACATAAAATCCCTTTCATCATGAGCAGGAACTGCCATAACTGCTCCTGTTCCATAATCAGTCAAAACATAATTTCCTATCCATAAAGGAATTTTCTCATTATTGACAGGATTTATGACATAAAGTCCTGTAAATACACCTTCTTTTTCTTTGTCGTCAGCTGTACGGTTTATTTTATCTTCATTAATCATATTTTCCACTTGATTTTTCAAAGAAGGATTTTCTTTCAATACAATTTCTTCTACAACAGAATGTTCAGGTGCTATTACTGCATAAGTCACTCCGAATAAAGTATCAGTTCTTGTAGTAAATACAGGTATTATAATATTTCCTTCATCATCAATATTTAATCCACTTTCTTTATTTTTTTCCTTACTCCCCAGCTTATAATCAAGTATGAAGTCGATTTCACTCCCCATAGATTTTCCTATCCAGTTTTTCTGCATTGTCAATACCTGCTCAGGCCAATACCCTCTTAATTCTTCATGCCCCTGTAACAATTCTTCAGCATAATCAGTAATTTTCAAATACCACTGGGATAATTCTTTCTGAATTACATCTGTTTTTGAATGTCTCCAACATTTTCCATTTTCTACCTGCTCATTTGCTAACACTGTATTACATTCAGGGCACCAGTTTACATAGGATTTTTTCTTATATACAAGACCTTTTTTGTACATCTCTATAAAGAAAAGCTGATTCCATTTATAATACTCAGGGGTATACGTACTTATTTCTCTGTCCCAATCGTATGAAAGCCCCATTAATTTCAATTGTCTTCTCATATTATCGATATTATTTTTAGTCCATTGACCCGGATGAGCTCCATTGTCTATAGCGGCATTTTCAGCAGGAAGTCCGAAACTGTCCCAACCGAAAGGATGCAGCACATTGAAACCTTTCATTTTCTTATATCTTGCAACGGCATCCCCTATTGAATAATTTCTTAAATGTCCCACATGAAGTTTTCCTGAAGGATAAGCAAACATTTCCAAAACATAATAGTTTTCTTTACCATCAATTTTATTTTTATTTTTAAAAATATTTTCACTATGCCATTTTTCCTGCCATTTCTTTTCAATTTGTCCGGGTTTATATTCTCTTACCATTTTTCCTCCATATCTCATTTTGTAATATTTTTAAATTTCATCTGCTGTTATTTATTTTATCAATTTACTTTTTCAAAATTTTTTTGTCATTTCAGCCAAAACTATTCCACCTGCAACTGATACATTAAGAGAATTTATCCGTCCTCTTAAATGTATTTTCAATATTTTGTCGCAGTGTTCTCTTACTTTTTTTCTCATACCGTTTCCTTCACTTCCCAAAACAAGGCAAACTTTATCCGGATAAGTTTCTTCATAGTAAAACTTTTCTCCATCAGCTTCAGTTCCATAAACAGCATATCCGTATTTTTTAAATTTATCAATTGTATCTGAAATATTTGTCACTTTTACGATATCCATATGCTCTATTGCTCCTGTAGATGATTTTACTACCGTCTCGGTAACTTTTACACTGTTTCTATCCTGAATTATAATACCGTCAGCTCCGAAGCATTCGGCACTTCTTATTATTGCTCCGAAATTTCTCGGATCCTGTACCTGATCCAAAATGATTACTGCCGATTTGTCCTTTGCCAATATCTTCTCGAAAAATTCGGAAAGCTCCAGATAATAGTCAAATTCTGAAATTAATGCAACTACTCCTTGAGAATTTTCACTTCTTCTGTCAGTATAAAATATTTTTATATTTCTTCTACTTGCCAAATTAAGTATTTCTTTTATCGTATCCTTTTTCACACCTTTATAAACTTCTATTTTCTCTATATTTTTATTTGATTTGAGAATTTCCGTAACAGGATTTATTCCAATAACTTTTTCCATATTTTTATGATATATCAATATTGAATATCATATTCTCCTTTCTTTAATTTTGAGATTATCAGATATTACTTTTTAATAAATACAACATTATATCTCAAAATTACTGTATTGTTTTTTATTTTTAAGTCCTCTGTTCCTCTGTATTATCCATTTTTATTATATTTACTACTCCTTATTTTTTCTCTATTTTTTTAAAATTCCGATAAAACATAAAATTATAATTTCTTTTTTTGACTTTTTTATTTATTATAATCCATTTATCACTTTTTTTCCACTTTATTTTCAAAAAAATAATTTCTCATTTTATTTTTAATTATAGTAATGTATTATATAAATAATAAATATTTCAGAAAGTATAATATGAAAAAATACGTCAGTTTATTACTTCTTATTTATAGTTTTATTATATTCGGGTCAAATGAAAAAGAGGAGTTAAAGTTCGAAACCAAAAATAACACCTAACGAAGTACTTTTCAATTACCTACATTAGGTGTTACATTTGCTTTGATAATCCATCTATAAAAAATTTGATAAAAACGTACCAACTCAAATTATTTCATACTTAAAAATATTCCATACATTGAAAAATCAAAAACTCGTTCCACTCAAACAGTAATTTTTCTTTACACTCATTCCTGTATTTTTTTGTTGAAATAATTTAAATGTTGAAATTTTATATCTACTATCCTAATAAAAAATATATCTTTATTCTTTTTTATTCCTTTTCTAATCCTCCCAACATGCAAAATTTTCCCAAAAATTTTTGCAGTTGTTAACAGAAAGGTAAGAATGACAATAAGTACTTATGAAAAAAACATTTCTATTTTAAATCTTTTTTAGAAAGACTCTCCACCACTATTCCAAATTCATCTTCTCTTAAAGTTCTCATATCAAGAATAATACTGTTTTCTTTAATTCTTGTAATAATCGGGATTTTTTCTTCAAGAAGCTTTTTCTCTATTTCTGTCGAAGACTTTATATTATGAGTTAATTTTACCGCTATACTTTCTAAATAACTGCTCGGATAACTTCCCCCTCCTACTTCTGCCCGTTCTTCAATTATTTCAGATAAAAATCCGGTATTCTTCAACTGTTTTACAAAATTTTTCGCTTTTTTCAGAAGCTTTTCCTTTGAAATAGAAATCATATGTAATGTAGGTATTTCTTTTAAAGCCTCATTTTTATCCAAATACAGTTTAAGGGTTGCTTCCAATGCTGCAATGGTCATTTTATCCACACGCAATGCACGTGTAAGCTGATTTTTCTTCATTTCTTCTATATAATTTTTTTTACCTACAATTATTCCTGCCTGAGGCCCTCCTAAAAGTTTATCTCCACTGAAAGTCACTACATCCATTCCACTATCCAGCACTTCTTTTACAGTAGGTTCATAAGGCAGTCCGTATTCTCTGAAATCTATAAATTGCCCGCTTCCTAAATCATTTATGGCTATAAGTCCATGCTCATGAGCAAGCTCTGCGACTTCTTTGTTAGTTACTTCTTTTGTAAATCCTGTTATTTTATAATTACTTGTATGTACTTTCAACAATGCTGCCGTATTTTCATTAATTGCACTAATATAGTCTTTCAAGTGAGTTTTATTTGTTGTTCCTATTTCATTAGGAATTCCTCCGCTTAACTTTATAATTTCAGGTATTCTGAACGCTCCCCCTATTTCAACAAGTTCTCCTCTTGATACGATTATTTCCCTATCTTTTGACAATGTATTAAGAGTAAGCATTACAGCTGCGGCATTATTATTTACCACAAGAACATCTTCAGCTCCCGTCAGTCTTTTAATAATATCCGTCAAATGATTATAACGACTTCCTCTTTTTTTCCCTTCAATATCAAATTCAAGATTAGAATAATTAAACGCTGTTTCTGTTAAATGTTCTTTTACTCGATCACTTAACAGGCTACGTCCAAGATTTGTATGTAATATTGTTCCTGTTGCATTAATAACACGTCTTAAAGAAAATCTATCCTGTTTTTTTACTTCCTCCATCAGTTTCTTGATAATTTCCTCCATCGATGGAATCTCGGCTAATTTACCCTGTAGTACATTCACTTTAATATTATCTATTTCTTTTTTCAAAATATCTTTTACAAATATTTCAGGATGTTCATCTAATAGTTGTTTTACCGTATCTGTTAATAAAACTTTATTTATAGACGGTATCTTTGATAGCAGATGTTTCATTTTTTCTCCTTTATGATATTTATATATTTCAGAAAAATCACTCCAACCTTTTTGTAATTTCCTTATTTTCCTAAAATTCTGTAATCTTCCACTCTTTTTGTTATTCCCTGTCTATCCATATATTCAAGAATAGGCAATGCATACTTTCTACTGGAGCCTGTCACATCACGGAATTCTGCCAATGTCAATTTTTTATTATTTTCAAAGTGTTTTAACACTTTTTTTTCAGCTTCTTCAAATACTTTGGTATGAATAACAATATCATCATCCAATTTTATAAGAGTAGCCCCTACAAGAGAATTCAATAATTCGTTTGACTTCCTGTCACCTTTTGTAATCTCTTTTATACCCGGCGGTGTAAATTTACTTTCTAAAAGTATTTTTTCTATACGTTCTTTTTCTTTCAGTTGAGCAGGATCATATTTTACCTCAAAATCATAGAGAGAAATAAAGTTTCCTTGAGCTTTTAAATTTTTATTATTTATAAGTAATTCCATTATTGCAGCAAGTTCTTTCTGATTTATTTTAAATTTTGAAAATAACTCGGCTTTGTATATTCCCGGTTTCAGCTTATATTTTTCATGATAATCTCTTATTATACCTGAAATTTTTTCACGGATTTCTTCATATTTTTTATTATGTATATATCCTGACGGCATTCTGTGCACTATGCCTTCCTCTATCAGTTCTAATAAATCTGCCGCTACACTGTCCATATTTTGTTCAAGTTCTTTGGAAATTTCCTCTGTTGTAATCAGATAATTATGAGCAGTTAAAATGTAGTTTGAAATCAGGTCCTTACTATTACCCTGTAATCTGACTTTCAGTTTATTCAGGATTTCTTCATTAAACCTGCTATGTTTTTTTGGAGCGGCATCTAAAACCACTCCTCCTCCCACAGTAATCATAGGCGAATAAGTTCTTATAATAAATTTATCATAATTTTTCACTGAGACTTCTTCTTCGAGTCGGAATTGGGCAAATCCGCTTTTTCCAGCCTCAAGGACTTCACTTCCAAGAGGAACTATCCTTGCCATTACTTCAGAAGTTCCTATATATAACCTCACTCTGTCCCACAACTCAAGCTCTGAATCAGAATTGTTTATTATTTTTACTTCAGTATCAAGCATATATGTCTGAGTTAATGTATCAGGAGTTGCCAGTGTACACCCTCTACCCGCATCCTCCATTTTTACATTACTCAAACTTATTGCCGTTCTTTGCCCTGCATAAGCGGTCTTTACATCTGACTTATGTACCTGAATGTTTCTGACTTTTGTTTTAATATTTTTAGGATAAATTTCCAATTCATCTCCCACTGAAATTTCTCCTTCAGTTAAAGTCCCTGTAACTACTGTTCCAAATCCTTTCACTTGAAAGGCTCTGTCAACATTCAGCCTTGCATTTTTACTTTTTTTCATTTCAGCTACTTTTTCCGTTTGAATATCAATTTCTTTAAGAAGTAAATCTATCCCTTTTCCGCTTATGGAATCTACTTCAATTATAGGACTGCCTTCAAGAGAAGTTCCTTTTATGAAGTCTTCTATTTCCTCTTTGACCAGTTCCCTGTACCCGTCTTCTGCCAAATCAGCCTTTGTCATTACTATTATATAATTTTCCACACCCAGCAGAGAAAGTATGTCCGCATGCTCTCTCGTCTGAGGCATTATTCCCTCTCTCGAATCTACTAAAAGCAATACAAGATTAATCCCACTCACTCCTGCAAGCATATTTTTTATAAATTTTTCATGTCCCGGGACATCAACGACTCCGCATCTTTTTCCACTCGGCAAATCAAAATAGGCAAATCCGAGATTAATTGACATTCCACGTTCTTTCTCTTCTGCCGTCGTATCGGTTTCAATTCCGCTGAGAGCTTTAATCAAAGTCGTCTTTCCATGATCAATATGCCCTGCTGTTCCTATTATTATATTGCTCATATATTTTCCCTCTTTCTCAAATATTATAACTTTTCAATAAATTATTTCTCATCTTCATACAATAGTTCTATCTCTCTCTTCATTCCCGTCTTTTTAGAATAATATAACGCTCTGTATCTTATATTTTGATTTTCCAACATTTTTATAAGATTACTGAAGTTATTCCATCCTGTTTTTAACATAAAACCGCAACCTAAAGAAATATCAGGATGTACAGGAACAAGATCGGCATCGACATTTTGTGATAGACAAATATTATCCGCTTTTATTGAATCATGAGTATCATAAAATACTACCAATCCTTCTTTTATCATATCTGCACCTACGGATGAATTACTTTATTTTTTCGCATATCTTCTACAATAAAATACATATTTGTCGGTTTTCCTATTGCAATTTCTACATTATAATATTCAAGACATACTCCACAACAAACAATTTCTACACCTTTATTTTCAAGCTCTTTTAATTCGGATAATACATGACTTCTATTTTTATCCACAAGTATTGCTCCTTCATTATAAAAAACTATTTTTTTCGGTAATACTTCCTGTTCGGACAGAGCATATAAATATGCTTTTATGAGCTTATTTCCAAGTTCGTCACTTCCATGTCCCATCGTTTTTTTGTTAATTACCGTTATATAATTATTATTGAATGTTTTAATATTTTTTTCATTTCCGTCTTTCTGAATAATATTATTTTCAGTAACATTTACAATTTTTTTACTTGATATTGTGACTTTATATTCTTCATCGGATATTTTTTCAAAATTAAAACTGTAGTCCAACTGAGTTGCAAGTTTTTCCAAATTTTGAGTGGCAATAACATTATCTACTGTTGTTTCTACGATATCATATTCAGTCAGAAGTTTTTTTGTCTCTATTACAGGCAGAGGACATGCCATTCCTTTCGCATTCAATTCATATTTTTTCATTTTCTTTTCTCCTTATAATTAATCATTTTGTTTTTTAGTTATAGGATTTTTTTATTTTCTAAATCTTTCTTATTTAAAATTTCGTTACATTAACTTACATATTAAAGCTTATAAAACTATTACATCTTTATACTGTCTTTCTGTAACTTTTCCCACTATTGCACTTTTAATTTCAAGTTTGTTCAGTTTTTCCAAGAGTTCTTCTCCATATTCTGAAGGAACACTTATAAGCAATCCCCCTGATGTCTGAGGATCATACAATATTTCTTCCAGTGCAAAATCTTTTATTTTAAATTCCACTTTATCCTGTAAATAATTTCTGTTCAACTGCCCTCCCGAAGTAATTATAAATTCTCCTGCACAATGATGTGCTTCAGGCAGCATAGGTATATTTTCAGAAAAAATTTCTGCCGAATATTTATTATCCAACATTTCCGTAAGATGTCCCAGAAATCCGAAACCTGTTATATCGGTACAGCTGTTTACAGGATAATCGTTCATAATTTCAGCCGCATACTTATTCAGTGTAGTCATTTGTCTGACACAGATATTAAATGTTTCTTCAGAGCATTCATTTATCATATATGCTGAATTAATAATACTCACTCCTAAAGGTTTCGTAACTATAAGAACGTCTCCCGGCTTACAGCTGTTGTTCATCAGTATTTTATCAGGATGAATAATTCCTGTGACTGACAGCCCGTATTTCGGTGTAACATCATGGATAGAATGTCCTCCTGCAAGAACTCCTCCCGCTTCATGTACTTTTTCCGCTCCTCCTTTTAATATTTGACGCAATACTTCCATATCCATTTTTTCAGGGAAAGCTACTATATTTAAAGCAGATATGACTTTGCCGCCCATTGCATAAATATCACTAAGTGCGTTTGTAGCTGCAATCTGTCCGTATAAATAAGGATCATTAATCATTGTAGTAAAAAAGTCCAATGTCTGGATAATAGCTTTGTCATCTGATATTCTGTATACTGCGGCATCGTCTGAAGAGTCATACCCTACTATAAGGTCTTTATCTTCTTTTTTAGGTAACCCCTTTAATAAATCTGAAAGAGCTCCCGGCCCGATCTTGGAGTTTCATCCGCCACAGACTGTCATGTTCAACTTTTTATTTTCCATACATTCTCCTCCCAAATTACTTTGACTTTATTCAAATTATAATTTTATTATAACATTTATTCCTTCCTTTTCAAAGTATTATAAAACAAAAACACCGCTTTAAACTAATGATAGGCGGCATTTAAACAAATATCTATTTTCGATTTCTTTTTTTTAATTGGCGGGAATGTGTGGGAATCGAACCCACCTAAGAGGCTCTTAACCCCTCACACCGGTTTTGAAGACCGGAGAGCACACCAGAACTCATCCACTCCCATTTTATAATTAACATAATTATACACTATAAATTATCGAAAATCAATATAAAAATTTCAACTTTTTTATTTCAAAATACCGCATTTCTCATATAGTTTATTTAGTATCATTCCTTATTTAAGAAAAAAACTTTTCAGTTTAAAAATTACATTTAAACCTAATTATATATCCTCAATTTTTTTAAAAATTCAAATTAAAAAATCAAAATATATTTTTTATTTGTAATTAAAAATTTAAAATTATTTCAAATAAAAATATTCATTTATTCTTATTTTATAAATTTTTTTGTCAAAGCTGATATTATGTCAACAATATAGACTGAAATAAGATAACATAGTAAATACAATGATATTTCCGAATATTTAAAATGGCTCATTGCAAGTTTAAACTGTAATCCCAAACCTCCTGCCCCCACAAATCCCACTATGAGAGTAGCCCGTATTATATTTTCCATCCTATATAAAATATAATTTATAAATTTCGGCATGACATCGGGTAAAATCCCATAAAATAAGATCTGTAACTGTCCCGCCCCATTAAGAGTCATATTCTGTATAGGCTTTTTATCCATATCTTCTATAACTTCTCCGCATAACTTTCCAAGCACTCCCATATTATGGAGAGCCAGAGCTAAAGCTCCGGGCAAAATCCCAGGTTTAAGTATAAATATTAAAATCATTGCCCACATAAGTTCAGGAATTGCCCTAGTTATAAGAAACACTGTCTTACTTATATAAAAGAGAATATAATGTCTATGTTTATGAAGTGACAATTTCCCACTAACCGTGTTTGCAGCGAAAGGAAGGACAAAAATCATCATTCCTATGGAAGCGATTCCTGTAGCCAATATTCCTGTTTCAAAAGTCTTTATTGTAAGATACAATGCCTGTTTCCACATTTCAATATCAAGAAATGCAGGATTTTTTTCATTTTCTCCCAACAATCTCCGAAAAAATCTGTTTAGATAAACCGGATTCCTTGAATTAAAAAGATTTGATATGCTTTCCGAAGCATCTGAAAAAACATAAATCCACGAAACTAATATTAACAGACAGAAAATTGAAAAGGAATACTTTATAAATTGTCTATTTCTGATTTTTTCCATTTATCCTATTCTCCTTCTTATTTCATATCCCCATTTATCTATTCCGAGTATCATCATAATCAAAAAAAACATAAATGTCCATACCTGACTGTATTTTAAATCCTGAAGAGACAGCTGTATCTGAAATCCTATCCCTCCAAGCCCTATAAATGATAAAACCGAAGATGAACGCACAGCACATTCAAGTCTATACATTGTGTAGCTGAACATATTAGGAAAAGCTAAAGGCAGGTATCCGTAAAATAATGTCTGAAATTTCCCCGCTCCTGAAATTTTCAAGGCAGTTACAGGAAATTGAGGAGTTTCTTTTAAAATATCCGCAAAAATTTTTCCTAAATATCCTGCATAAGGTATAGCTAAAGCAAAAACCGCCCCTACAGGATTAAGACCTACTGCTGCAACAAAAATCCAAGCCCATATCAGTTCATGTATAGCACGTAAAAATCCTATTATTCCTCTTGTCAGTAAAATAATATATTTATTTGAAAAAATTATACCCGATGCCAAAACTCCTAAAGGAAATGCCACCAATAAAGCAAGAGATATACTCATAAGTGCATAAGTAAAAGTTTTCCAGCAAGATATTAAAGCAAGTATAATAATATCAATAGATAAATCAGGAGAAAGTAAAGAGGAAAACATAGCTTTCAGTGTCCTGTATCCTCCTGTATGAAACATTCCTCCGTTTCCGTTTATATTTGACAAATTTATTAAAAAAACTGTAACTAAGATAAATGTCAGTATTTTCCTTCTATTATTGAAAATATTTTTTTTTATTCTATTCATTTATTTCACCTTCATAAAGAGCATTGATCATACCGTTGTCAACATTCTCTACTTTATCATCAAAAACTATTTTTCCTGCTTTCATTCCTATTATTCTGTCAAAAAACTGTCTTGAGTATTCTATTGAGTGCATACTCGCAATGAGAGTCTTATTTTCAGTTTTAGCCAGTTCTGTTATAAGTCTAAGCACATTTTCCGCATTGGCGGGGTCTAGGGAGGAAACAGGCTCATCCGCCAAAACAAGTAAAGGATTCTGGACAAGCAGACGGGCAATAGCCGCTCTCTGCTTCTGTCCTCCTGATAATTCCGAAGTAGACTCATATATTTTATCTTCTATCCCCATTTTTCTAAGTGCAGCTTTTGCATATTCAATATCTTGAGGATAAAATAAAGAAATAAATGACTTGAAAAATCCCCATTCATTAAATCTCCCTATCAGAACATTGTGTACGACATTTATATTTTCGACCAAATCAAACTGTTGTCTTAACATTCCGACTTTTTTAGCTGATTGCTTACTATTCATTTCCGTTATCCGTTTCTTATCTATCAGTATTTCCCCTTCATCAGGTTTTAATATTCCTACAATTAAATTCATCAAAGTGGATTTTCCTGCCCCGCTCGGTCCTATAAGTGCTACAATTTCTCCTCTATCCACACTTAAATTTACATTTTCCAGAACCGTTCCTCCGTTAAATTTTTTTGTTACTTTTTTTATATCCAATACATTTTTATTATCCATTTTCCCCTCTATTTTATAATTCCAAGAGATTTTGCAACTTTTTCAATATCTTTATAATTATCATTTTTAGTAGGTATGAATTTATCGGTAGAGAGTAAGTTCAATACTTCAGAATCTCCTGCTTTCATATTTAGTAGAGCCTGTTTCATTTTTTCCTTTGTACCTTCTCCGAATTTTTTATCCACATCATTTATTGTCCATTGATAATCGTAAAATTCAGGAGTAATATAAAACACCTCCACTTTATCCGTATTCACTTTCTTTTCCTTCACAGCTTTATCCCAGTACTGTTTATTTACTGCACCTGCCTGTACACTTCCGGCTTCTACAAGTCCGTATGTTTTATCATGGGAACCGCTGTAAATAGGAGATCCGTCAAAGTCTTTATCAGGATTTATCCCTTCTTTTTCAAGAAAAAATCTCGGCATTAAATGTCCTGAAGTGGAACTTTCACTTCCAAAGGCAAAACTGTGACCTTTAACATCATTTAAGGAAGATATCTGTAATCCTTTCTGTTTTATAAACACTGATTGAAATTTTTCATCGCCGGGTCTTTGGGCTACAGCTTCAGATTCAGGTACAAGAGAACGTGCCTGTACTCCTGTCAATCCTCCGAACCATACCATATCTATTTCTCCCCGCTCAAATGCCGTAACAACTGCTGCATAATCCACAACAGGAATATATTCCACTTTCATTCCCGTTTTTTCACTTAAATATTTTGCAAAATCTCCAAATCCTCTTGTAAGCTCCCCTTGGTCAAAGTCAGGAATTGCACTTATCTTAAAAATTTTTTCACTGCTTTCCGTTCCTTTATCTTTATTCTCACTTTTATTTCCGCATGCAACCGTTACAAGCATCAGCAACAAACTTCCAAATAAAAAAATAATTCTTTTCATTTTTCTTTCCATTTATAATTCCTCCAAATTTTATACTTTTTTATCTTGTCATTTAAAATTGTACCAGCAAAAAAAATTTTCACAAAAATCTATAATTTTTTAATTTTCCAAATCGAATAGACTGAATAAATATAAATTATAATCAAATATTTTCCTGTTTCAAGCTCTTCAGCATAAATTTTCACATTTTTTACTTTATCAATCTCCTCTTCAAAAAACATCATAATTCAAAGATTCATACAAGTTATTTATATTTTTCCTTTAAACAATTTTTTGTTTTGGCTAAAGGCAAATATATGTATATTCCGAAATTACTAATTTATTTCCTTTGCATTCTTTAGGTATAAATATTAATCCTTCATATTTTTTAAATATTTCAATAGGAAACTTTTTTTCACAGCTTCACTTAATACAGGAAAAAATATATTTTTTTGTAAACTTTATAATAATTTAGACATAACTGTTCCTCCTTAAATTTATAAATTTTATAATATGATTAAAGCACTATAAAATAAAAAATTTTGAAAAAACAGCATGAAACGGTTTTTTAAGTAACAGACAGAACAGATATCGACAATACAAGCCGATTTCAAGAAAATATTACATATAATTAAATTTGAAGTTATGATATGATTTTATATGATTTTTAAAAGCTCTGAAAGTCTTTATAATTTATAAATGACCTCACTTAAATATTATTCAAAATAAAAACAGGAAGAAACTGCCGACAATACAGTCATCTTATCATAACTTCCACATAAAGAACAACCTGCTCTTTTTAACTCCGGTAATACTCAGGAGCATAAAGCAAAATTACCTGAAATTCTCAGGATTTCTAAATTTTCTTTAATCTGTGTTATTCTAAAATTATCCGTCATCATGCTGTTTCTTCCTCCTTTCTATATTTTAAGTGTACTTTTTAAATATTATAGTCTTATTTTACCCTATTATATTAAATAAAGCAATTTTTTTCTTTGTATATTAAAATTAAAAATTTTATAAAACATCTGAAAACTCTGGTATTTTACTATAAACCTTTTTTCATATTTTTTGAAAAAATAATAATCCAAATAAAAAATATACTGAAACTATGTATTTTCATTTACAATTTACCTTAATCTCAGCTCTTTTTCGACATTCAAATTTGGTAACACAAAAAATATTTAAAGTAAGCATTGTAAAAACATCTTTTTTTATTTTTACAGCGAATAAATATTTTTAAGTGTATATAAAATTTGAGTTAAGCAGTTTTTTTAATACAATTTTTTGAAAAAAAGGTTGTAAAGTCGGTTCCCCTACTTCACATAATATTCTTCAGGTATAACTTCTCCCGATTTCAGTATACATTTTACCCATTCTTTTTTTATTTCCCAAAGGTTTGCCTGAACTTCTCTAGTATTCCATTTATCTATATCAAACACTCTATTCCAGCTTTCTTTTATTTTTCTCTCTTCCAAAGGAAATTTCCCCGCATATCTTCCTGTAAGAAATTCATACGTATTTGCAAAACCTTTTCTTTCCATTTCTTTTTCATATTTTTCAAGGTCTTCATTATTAAAAGGAACATAGTGATGATTAATTACATAATCCCATTTAAAAGAGTTGAAATATATAATTTCCTCATCAGGAACTTCGAGTACATATATTATTTCATTTTCAATGGGTCTCATACAGACATCCGAACTGACGGTACACCATATCTGATATTGTACATCTTCAGGTTTTTTTATTCTTTTACTTGCAGCTCCTACAAACCAGTCATAAGCTTTCAGTATCATCGGAGCAATATCTTCAAGATGTTCTTCAACATATTCTCTCTTATTTATAAATCTTCCGTCACGTTCAAGAATATCAAGCGATTTTGCATTCTGACAAGTAAATAAAAGACTTTTTCCATTTTTTGAATTGGGATTTTTCATAAACATACATCTCCTTTATCTGATTTTACTTTAAAAATCGGACTTTATATGTCTCCTGTATAACTTAACTTTAACATAAAAAATATACTCTGTCAAAAAATTGTGAAATAAAAATTTTGATTTTTTATTTTTGTAGGGTATAATGAAGAAAATAAATAATCATACAGGAGGGTAAATATGAAAAAAATATTAACAATATCGGCATTATTCTTATTAACAATTATAAGTTGCGGAAATAAAAATACACAGGAAAAAGAAATGAAAAAAAATGATATTAACACACAAATAAGCTTCAGCGGTTCTTCTACATTAGCTCCGGTTATTAGTAAAATTTCAACAAATTTTATAGAAAAATACATTACTTGGGACAAAGCTGACTCTTCATTACCTGTTGAAAATATTACGATATATGTGTCTGCAGGAGGCTCAGGAGCAGGCGTGAAAGCTGTTCTTGATGATGTTGCAAATTTCGGAATGCTAGCACGAGATATAAAAGATACTGAAAAAGAGAAAATAAAAGACTTAAAGATATTTACACTTGGAATAGATGCCTTAACAATTTCGGTAAATCCTGAAAATAAATTTATTCAGTTAAAAGACGGAAATATTACAAAAGAAGAAATCGTGAAAATATTTTCAGGAGAGTATAAAAAGTGGAGTGACATTGACAAGTCATTACCTGATGAAGAGATAGTTGTTGTAACACGTGATTTAAGCGGAGGAGCTCATGAAGTTTTTCAGAAAAGTATAATGAAAGATATACCTGTGAAAGAAGGGGCTATTCAAGCACCAACAATGGGAGCATTAGTTGTTAAAATAATTGAAAATAAAAATGCTATAGGGTATGCTTCATATGGGATAACAAATCAAAACACAGGAAAACTTATACCTTTAAAAGTAGACGGTGTAGAGCCTACCGATGAAAATATTATTAATAAATCTTATTATATTTCAAGACCTTTAATAATAATGAAAAAAGGAGAGTTAACAAAAACTGAAAAATTATTTCTGGATTTTCTAAAAACTGAAGAAAATCAAAAAATTATAAAAGATATGGGATTTATTCCTATTTCTGAATAAACTCCATTGTACAAATTTCATATATAGATAATGAGGTAAAAAAGTGAAAAAATTTTTTAAATATTCCATATATTTATTCACTGGATTGTCTATACTTATATTATTGATATTACTAATATATCTGTTCTCAGAAGCTTTTCCTTTTTTCAAAGAACAGAAAATACTGAATTTCATATTAGGTAAAAGCTGGAGAGCGAGTGAACCGAAACAAAGTTTTCAAATATTTAATATTTTGTATGCGGGTTTTTATATTTCCATCCTTGCCTGTATAATATCATTTCCGATTTCATACGGAGTTTCAATGTATATATGTTTTTATTCAAAAGGTGTAACGAAAAAAATAATCATATGGACAGTAAATATCCTTTCAGGAATCCCTTCCGTAATATATGGCTTCTTCGGGCTGACTATTATACTGAAAGTCCTTGAAAAAAATTTTTCTATGTCAACAGGAGAATCAGTCATTGCAGGAGGATTGATTCTTTCAATAATGATTATTCCTTTTTTTGTGGGAAACTGTATGGAAAGCATAAAAACGGTTAAAAAAAAATTTCAAAAAGATTCGGATTCTTTAGGTGTTACAAAGGAATATTTTATAAGGAAAATCGTTTTTAAAGAAACAAGGCTTTCAATAATAACATCTTTTCTTCTTGCTTTTGCAAGAGCCACAGGAGAAACAATGGCTGTCATGATGGTAATCGGCAATTCTCCTCAAACCCCCAAGCTTCTTTCCAAAGCTGAAACTATCCCTGCCTTAATTGCATTGGAAATCGGAATGAGTGAAGTAGGAAGTAAGCATTATTCAGCATTATTTGCTTCGGCTTTTGTATTATTATTCACGGTAATAATAATTAATATAATATTTTTTATTTTAAACGGAATGAGGAAAACATATGTTGAAAAATAAGGATTTAATCATAAAAATATGGATTTATACATCTGTTGCCGTTGTGTTCTATATTATCTGGAGTATACTTTATTTCATTCTGTCCAATGGTATTACTGAAATAAGTCTTGATTTTATTACAAAAAATCCTGAAGGCACTCCTCTCGGAACTGAAGGAGGTATAAAAGGAGCAATTACAGGTTCTGTTTTTCTAATGGTTATAGCCGTTATATTTTCTACAATATTTGGGGTCAGTTGCGCTGTATACAACACTGTTTATTGTAATTCAAGAATAATCAACACCTCAATCAGATTAATAATACAGTGTATAGCCTCTATTCCATCAATAATTACAGGACTGTTCGTATACGGATTTTTCATAGTTACTTTTGATATACCGAAAAGTATGCTGACAGCAGGGATTGCTCTCGGAATTATGATTTTTCCTTTTGTAGAAACAAGAATTGAAAAAGCCATTTTAAATATTGACCGTCAAATTATACAGGAAAGCAATTCCTTGGGAATTGAAAAGGATTATATGTGTAAAAAACTGATATTTCCTATTATAAAAAATGAAATTATTTCTACTGCAATACTGGGAGGAAGTTATGCCATAGGAGCAACTGCTCCTCTTCTTTTAACAGGAGCGGTATTTATAGGTGGAAATTCTACTGAACTCCTAAGCCCTGTAATGGCTTTGCCTTTTCACCTTCATATGCTTTTAGGACAAACTTCTCAACATGAAAAAGCCTATGCTACAGCTTTTGTATTAATATGTATTCTTATAATTCTGCATATTTTATCTGAAATTATAATAAGCCGATTAGGAGGGAAAATTGTTGAATATATTGAAAATAGAAAACGTTAACATTTTTTATGGTGAAAAAGAAATTTTAAAAAATATCAATATCAGTGTTAAAAAAAATGAAATACTTTGTATCATGGGACCGTCAGGTTGCGGTAAATCCACATTACTATCTCTGATTAACGGATTTTTAACGGAAAATGGCGGAAAATATACAGGAACTGTTATTTTAAATGGAGAAAATATAAAATCTTTAAAATTAACAGATTTAAGAAAAAAAGTTTCGACTCTATTTCAAAATTCTATACCTTTTCCATTATCCATAGAAAATAACATCTTATACCCTATGGAATTTTATAAAAAACGAATAAAAAATAAAAAGGAACAGGTTGCGGAATATTTAAAAAAAGTAAATCTTTACAATGAAGTCAAGGATAATCTTAAAATGTTCGCAAACAAATTATCAGGAGGTCAGAAACAAAGACTCTGTATTGCAAGAATGCTGGCAACGGATCCTATCATTTTAATTTTTGACGAACCATGTTCTTCTTTGGATCTTGAAAATTCATTAATAATTGAAAGATTGATAAAAAAATTATCTGAAAAATATACAATAATTTTAACCACACACAATATTGAACAGGCAAAAAGACTATCGGATAAAATTATTACTATTAAATAAGAAAAATAAATGAAGGCTTCATTTTTTACCCTCATTTATGCTTATCACATTATTTATCTTCTAAAAATTTTATTAAATTATTTCTTACTTTCCTATATTTTTCAATATCAGGATAAGTATCCATTTTAATATCTCCATTTTCTGTTTTCAAAAGATTTTTTATTGATAATTCATTTTTTAAATGTTCACTTAAATCTCCATGCTTATGTTCCAACTGTTTGAAAATATTAAAATCCTGTATTCCATAAAGCATATTTTTTTCTCTTAAACTGTGTAACGGCTTCATGTTTTTCCCCGGATATACAAAAAACATGTCCCCCGCCGACCATTTTTCCTTTTTATAAGAAATGTCCGAAAATACATCTTCAACATATAAACCATATGCCCACCGCAACATCCCTTTCATTTTGAACAAATATGTATACAATCCTGTCAATCTGGTTTCTATTAAAGGACTCTTTATGAAAATATTAAATGTATCGGGAAAACAACATGAATACCATGTCATTTTAAAGCTGTTTTCTTTTAATTTTTCATAAGCAAGATTATCTTCTTTATAATATTCTCCTAGAAGAAGAGTATTTATGGAAAAACTTTCAAGGCTCTCTTCATATTTTTCAAAAAATCCCGAAGTATGGATTGCATATTTAAACTGTAGCTTTTCCTTAATACACGAGCTTAGAAAATCTGAATATCTTTTAAATACTTCTATTGAATTAGGTTCATCTCCTATTATTTTAGTTTTCGTTAAATAATTTTTATCTTTAAAATGCCGAAACAATGTTTTCAGATAATCTGCCAGCTCAGATTTATCACGTATATAATCCATAACTTCTTTATCTTCATCATAAAAGCTTATTCTTATAGGATCAGAGTAATCCTGAAGAGGAGAACCAAAATCATAACCATGCCAATTCCCTATAAGACCGAACAAATTTATTTCTTCACTTATCCCACATTTATAACAAATATCAATGTATCTGTCCAAATTTGAGAAATCAAGGTTTAATTTTCCATTTTTCTTTGAAACTTTTATAATATTATATTCATACAAACGTGACGGATTTTTATCTATATCAAAACATTTCTGCCCTGCCCATGGAAAATCCGAAACTATAAGATTAATGACTTTCTGACCTAATTTTGCCAATTCTTTTAAATAATTTTCAATTACTAAAAAATGTTCTTTTGAAAAATATTTTAGATTATACGCCCTTGCCCATGAACATGGATGTTGCCACAAATCCAGAAAAAAATCATTATTTTTTAGAGAATAGTCTATTATATCTATTATTATATCCTTTTCTTCTATAAGCCTTTCCTTTTTATATCCGTCACTTTCAAAAAGTTTTACATTTACTGTAAGTTTATCTTTCTGAAAATTTTCGGGTATTTTCCCTTGTATAAATATAGGTACTTCTCCTGCCGGGTAAACTCTACTTTGTTCAGACAAAATTATATCAGCTATTTCAATTCCGTCATCATCTTTTACATAATCTATAAGACTGGGATAAACGGCGGAAGATTCCGAATTTACCTCCAAACGATATCTATGACTTAATCCCCACCATGGCAAATCCATATCCCTGTTTATATTCAAACAGGATTTATATGGAAAATTTATTGCAACAAAAAAACCGAATTCTTCATTCTTTACAACTTCAAGTTTCAAAAGTTTATTATCGTTATTAAATTTTCTGAGATTATGAAGTGTATTATCCCTATAAAAATTATGTGTACTGTTATAAAATTTCATATTTTTTCCTCCTTTGAGAAAATGTGAATATAAAAATGAAATGTTTCTTTATCTATCCGTATGTTATAACATAACCTTTTAAAAGTCAATATAAAAAGAAAAAGACAATATTGCATTATTGAACATTATAGGGTATAATAAAACTGTAAATATATTTTAAAATACTTAGTTGAAAAAGGAGGAGAAAAGTTGGACATCTTCAGTTTTAAAATAATATATGTTAAAAACAACCGAAAAAATACCGAGTTTATTAGCCTGTTATATTCCTGAACAGTATTTT
Source organism: Leptotrichia sp. OH3620_COT-345 (assembly GCF_003932895.1). NCBI lineage: Bacteria > Fusobacteriati > Fusobacteriota > Fusobacteriia > Fusobacteriales > Leptotrichiaceae > Leptotrichia > Leptotrichia sp. OH3620_COT-345. The sequence goes on from NZ_RQYW01000008.1 coordinate 39,274, forward strand.
TAAAAGAGCAGGTTGTTCTTTCTGTAAAGTTTCGAAATAAGATGTCTTTTATTACCGCTTTTTCTTAAGTTTCAGTATATCTCTCCTTTTATTCAGGTAAAGATTTCATTTCTGTAAAAAGTCATATAAAAGCTTCTTATCTACAAAATCATTCTTTTAAAATTTTAGGTAATTTCTGTTTTATATCATCAAAAATACAATTATTTTAAAATTTGTGTACACTTTTTTTCTGAAAGTTTTGTTTTTATATTTTTTATAAATATTTTTAGGAAGGAAACGATAATTTATGAAAAAGAACACCAAAGGTCTACTTTTACTATTACCGGGATTATTTTTGCTTTTAATTTCAGTTATAATCCCGATAATCTGGACATTCCGTTATAGTCTGAAATACTACAATCTGACAGAACCCTATAACGAAAAATTCATTTGGTTTGACAATTATATAAAAATTTTCAAAGACCCGCATTTTTATAATGCACTTTATAACAGTTTCATAATTCTTTTATTAGTTATGGTCATAGGACTTATATTAAGTATAATAACAGGTCTGACTTTAAACAAAAAAACAAAAATAAGTCCTCTATTAACTGCACTTGCAATTATTCCTTGGGCAATGCCCCCAATAGTAAATGGAATAATGTGGAAATTTATTTTTTTTCCGGGCTATGGATTTATGAACAAAATTCTACTTAACTTAAACCTTATAAATAAGCCCGTTTCATGGACAGATAACAGATACTTATTTTTATTTGTAATTTCAGTAGTTGTGGCATGGAGAATTATCCCTTTTTCATCTCTTGTAATACTAGCTAATTTACAAAATATTCCTGAAAGCTATTATGATACTTTATACGTTTTCGGGGGAAGTAAGTTTCAGGCATTCAGGTTTATAACATTACCTATGTTACTTCCATCCATAGGAGTAGTCCTTATAAATCTGACTACGACAGCATTCAATATTTTTGATGAAGTTATTGCCATATCGGGCTATCAGTTTGAAGTCCAGACCTTACTTGTTTATAATTATTCAAATACATTCAATTTTCTTGATTTCGGCTACGGAAGTGCTATTTCTTATGTAGTAATGTTTATATCAGGAATCTTTGGATATTTTTATGTGAAAAATATGGCTTATGAAAAATAAGAAAGGATTAACTTATGAAAGAAACAAAAAAAGAAAAATTTATTTACTATATTACCGTTTTTTTTATAATTCTTTTTTGTGCAGGACCTATTTTCTGGTGCTTCTTAATAAGTATAACACCTGAAGGGGATCTTCTCAAAAATAGTATGAAAATTTTTCCCGATACAGTTACATTTATTAATTATAAAAATTTATTAAACAGTCAAAGTAAAGAAAGTGCAGCTCTTTTAAACGGGCTGTCAAATAGTGTATATCTGACCGTTATTACTGTTCTAACAGGTGTACCTTTATCGGTTATTACAGGCTATGCCCTTGCCCGATATAATTTCAAATATAAAAATTTTATTACCGGATTTATTTTAATGACCGTAGTAATACCTGTATTTACTACAATTATTCCTATTTATTCCTTTTTTACTGAACATTCAATGCTTGATAGTATGTTTTGGACATCCATAATATTTATATCTGCATTTATTCCTTTAAATACATGGATAATAATGAACTATTTCAGGGAACTTCCTGAAGATTTATGGGAAGCTGCAGCTTTAGAAGGAGCAAATGAAAAACAGTTGTTTTTCCAAATAGGACTTCCACTAGCTAAGCCTGTAATCCTGACTTCTATATTAATAATGTTCCTGATGTCATGGAAACAGTACATTATACCTATGCTATTATTGTCTTCTCATAATAACAAAGTTCTGACACTCATAATGTCCGAATTTATGACAAGAGATGCTGTTAATTACAGTATTATTGCGATGTCAGGAATAATTACAATAATTCCTCCTTTATTGGCAGGTATAATATTCAGGAAAAATTTGATTTCAGGTTTGACAGCAGGTTCAATAAAAGAATAAAAATTTTGAATAGGAGTGTATATAATGAGAAACGTTGAATTGTCAAAATTAAATAACAAAAATTATGAAAAAATATACAATAATGAAACAATCGCATATAAGTTTCTTACAAAAAAAGCCGAAACCTACACAAAATTTTTATACAAAAAAGAAAAATTATCCGATGAAATATATAAGGATAATATAAAAGATATTACCATCTGGTCGGATAAATATAAAAGAGAAAAAGGAAATATAGGTTTATATGAAGAAAATGCGAAATGGATAAACAGTATCCTTGAAATGAAAGTAATAAAACTTGGACGGCTTCAGTTTGAAATATGTGAGCATATAGATGAAAAGCTCCGTCTTATAATAGGAAATATTAAAGATTTTCTTTTTGTAAATGTTCACATCAGAGAAGGAGAAAAACTTCTTCCTGATTTATGTGAAATTTCATACAAAAGAGCATTGGAATATTATAAATCAAAAGGATTGACTTTTTCAGGAACAGTTTTTATATGTCATTCGTGGTTACTTAATCCTGATTTAAAAACACTTCTTCCTGAAAATAGTAATATTATCCAATTTCAAAAAAGATATACTTTTCTTTTTTTTGATGAAAAAGGCAAAATACCTCAAATTCTCCAGAGAGTTTACGGACAAACTGAGAAAGAAATTAAAATGTGGCAGCAAAATACAGTTTTACAAGTAAATTTAAAAAAAGCTTGGCAAAGCGGACAGCGTTTTCCTATGACAAAAGGATATTTTATTATACCATCTTTATAAAAATACTATAAAATAGAAACCTAAATTTATTTATAAATATTTTTATAATATAAAGTCTCACAGTAAAGACTTTAAAGATACTGAAATATATTATACAAGGAGGAAAAAAATGTTAAAAAGAAAAGCAGGATTGGTTACAGTAATAATTTTACTTATGAGTTTTTTCATTTCTTGCCAATCCAAAAAAAATGAAGAAACAAAAAAAGAAAGCACAGAAAGCAAAGAAGGGAGTGAAATAACTTTGATGATACCCGATTGGGGAGCTCCTACTGATGAAATGTTGGCTGAATTTAAAGCTGAAACGGGAATTACCGTTAAAGTGTTACCCACAGCATGGGATGATACAAAAAGTAAAATTTCTATTGCCGCAGCAGGAAAAAAAGCTGCAGCAGATGTTATTGAAGTAGACTGGTCATGGGTTGGTGAATTTCAAAGTGCAGGCTGGCTCGAACCTCTTGAAGTGGATGAAACTACACAGAAAGATATACCGTCTATTTCCTATTTCAAAGTGGATAACAAGATATATGCTGTCCCTTATGCAAACGGATTAAGATTAGCATACATAAACAAAGAAATGTTCTCTAAAGCGGGAATCAATAATTTTCCGAAAACCTGGGTCGAAATGGAAGCAGCTTTTGATAAGCTGAAACAAAATAAAGTTGTGGAATATCCTATGCAGTTCCCTCTTAATGCTGAAGAAAAAACTACTACATCATTTGTCACTTTAGCATATACAAGAAACGGGAAAATATTCAATGCTGATGATACTTTGAATAAAGAAAGTGCGTTAGATGCTCTGAAATTGATAAAAATGTATTTGGATAAAGGATATATAAATCCTTCCAGTGTGTCCACACCGGGCATCGACACATTCAGAGGTATTAATAACGCTTTAGGTGCTTTTCTAATAGGGCCTACATCTTTCATCACAAGTTCAAATGATCCTAAAGTATCCAAAGTTGTCGGTCAGATTACTACTGTTCCTGTACCGGGAATCAATGATTCTGCCAAAGAAACTATTACATTTACTGAAGCAGTAGGTGTATCTTCTTATTCTCAAAATAAAGAAGCTGCAAAAAAATTTGTTGAATGGTTCTCAAGATCTGATGTTCAGCTTAAACTTAACAAAGCTATAAATAATACTCCTACAAGAACAAGTGTAATAGAACAGATGGTAAAAGAAGGTATTATCAAAACTCCGGGTTCAATAGTAGAGCAATCCAAAATAGTTGCTTCACCTTTCCCTAACGGTGTACCGAAATATTATACAAAAATGAGTACGGAAATGTTTAATATTATTAACCAGTTAGGACAGGGAAAACTTACACCTGAAGAAGCTGCAGATAAAATGGAAGAAAAAGTAAATGAACTTGTAAAACAGAATAAAAAATAATAATAAATAAAAATGGAGGATATTATTCCTCCATATTTTTTAATCGTAATATATGAAGATTTTGAAAATACGGCATATCAGTAAAAAATATTTATTCCGATATTACATTTTTCAAATACTTTATTTGAAAAAAATATTTGATATTCTTATAAATTTCAGTTTATTTTAATATTAAAATGATATAATAATTATATAAATAATTCTTCTGATAACATAAAAAACAGCATACTTATAATCGGTTTAAAAATCATATTGAAATATAGTAATCAGTTAATCTATATCTTATTAATTTATTATATTTAATTCAGTTTTATTATATAAAAACCGAAACTGCACATAATCCTTTTAAAAGTCGGAAAATATATTCATTTATATTTTTATAAATTTTGGAAAATCAGTAAAAATTATTATTTATAACTTGAAAATAACTGTCACTTTATAAAACAGATTTAAAAATCTAAAAAGTAAAGTCAAAATAAGAAGGAGTTCCTAAGATGAAAAGTAAAAAGAGCTTTTTCCTGTTACTGCTGATATTTACCATATCTTTTTTTCAACTTACAAAAGCTGATGAAATAACGACAGAAACTTTGAATATGAATATAACCAATACAAATATAAAAATTTCCATTTATAATGTAAAAAAAATATTAACTTCCCATTCAGGGTTATCTGAAAAAGATATAAAAATAACGAAACTCATATTGAAAAAGGAGAAAAGAATACTTTTTTATGAAATAAGATTTTTAACCAAAAATAAAAGATACAATTATAATATTGATGCAAACACCGGAAAAATCTTAAAATATAGTGAAGAAAATAAAATCCCTATTAAAGAAAAAATAAACATTTTTGATATTATAAAGATACCTTTTAATTAAAAAGAATGTACAGGAGAAAAAAATGAAAAAGACTTTATTAAAAATGATTTTGATAATTTTATTTATAATTCCGACTTTTTCGTCTGAAAGAAAAAATACTAATGACGACCAATGGTATGGGGAACAACTGAAAGAATTTCTTGAAACTGGAAAACATATAAACATATATACGCAGTTGGCAATAGCAAGAAATAATTACGTTGCTCTCGATACCGAAGAAATCCTTTTAAAATCCGTAGAAAAGAATAAGAATAATTACATCGCATTAATGCTGCTTGGGATATACTATGTCAATATAGAGGAAAACTATAAAAAGGCTGAAGAATATTTCAAAAAAGCAATTAAAACTGCTCCATACAATAAAAGAGTATTCCCAAGTTATAAAGCACTGGCAATAATATATAATGCTTTGGAAATGAAAAATGAAGCCGAAGCCGAATATAAAAAAATGATTCAAATATTCCCTGAACATCCTGAAGGTTACTATGGAACTGCCGTTATTAATTATAATAAAAAAAATTACAAAGAAGCCGTTATTAATTCGCAAAAAGCAATAGAACTCTATAAAAACAATATTTCTGAAAAATATTTTTATTTAACGCCTGACGAACAGGAAAAAGGTATAATAAATTCACAGAGAATAATATTTTACTCTTATTTAAAAAACAATAATTATGAACAAGGATTTGATGAGTTTTTTTTAGTATACCCTTCTTTAAAAAAAGTATTCAGCAATAAAGATGTATTTAATATTCTCAGATTTATTTCTATTGAAAATGAAAAAATAAAAAACAGTCATAAATCACTTTACAAAAAAAATATTGAAAAATTTAAAAAATTAGGAATATAATATATAAAAAGTAAATAAAAAAAGGAGTGTATCACTATGAAAAGATTTTTGATTTTATTAACAATTTTAATTACAATACAAGGGTTTTCAGTACAGTATACAATAATAAAAAGTCCTCTTGTAACTTATTCAAAAGAAACATTTAGAAAGGAAAATGCCGAGCTTGAAAAATCAGTAACTGAGTTTTCTTCAACAGAGGGTATCAAAAAAATGGCAAAACTGTATTCTTTGGAACATTTTAAAAGGACGGGAGATTTAGTATTTTTTTATAATTCTGCCGTAGCTTTGGGAAATTCCATAGCACAGAGTAATGTCGAAAGCTCTATAAAAATAGAAAAAATAGAATACATTTCAAATACAAAAGCAAAAGTTACATTAAAAAGCAAAATAAAAGATATCAGTCTGCTTTCTGAAAAAGAAATCGAAACAATAAGAAATACTGTCGAACAAAAAGTTGAAAAAAAGATAGGTTACAGTTTAGAGCAATGGAAAAATAAAATAACGTCCCAAAAAGAAGCAGAAAAAGTTTTTTCAGCATATTCCGAAATCTTAGGGGAAGTTCTGGGAAACAAGCTTAAAACTGTAAAACAAACTAAAATACAGATTAAATCCTATACATTTGAAAAAATCGATGGAAAATGGAGAATAGCTAATTAAAATTTCTTCTGAAAAATAAGTTTTCCGTGAGGGAGAGGGTGCGCTGCCGCCCTTCCTTATTACTATTTTTTTCTACACTTTTAAAAAAACTTAACAAGATATTACCATTTTTTTGTAAAAAGGTTGAACCAAAAAACTCCCAAACCCAAATTATTTCTAACTCAAAAACACTCCGTTCACTAAAAAATTACAAACTCACTTCGCTCAAACAATGATTTCTCTTTACGTTCATTCACATATTTTTTTCGTTAAAATAATTTGAATATCGGGTTTTAAATTATAATTTAAGTGTATACTTCTATTATTACAATCTAACTGTACTGTTTTTTAAAGCTATTTTCTTTATACTTCAGCTCTCCTTCAACATTCAAATCTTATTGCATAAAAAATACATAGAAAAATTTTTTTAATGAAGGAAAATTAACTCTTCTTAAATAAATCTATCGAATTTAAAGCTATAAAACCAATTCCTATTACCATTATAACCGCTCCAATCCAAACTTCCGGAGAAAGCAACCAACCTTCTTCTCCCATAATAACTCTAATTACAATCCAACAGAAAAACGGTCCCCAAAATGAAGAAGCATTACATGCCATTCCCAATGCAGCTCCGCATATGGAGTTTCCTTTATACCATAACGAAAAAGCAAAAAGAGTAAAAAATCCGTTTATAATAAAGAAAATAACTGATGAAGTATCCGTCACTGCCTGTACTGCCATTTGTAAAGTCGCTGTCATACTGCCGTTAAAGAAACTGAGAACAGGTAACAAAATAAATAAATTAAATATTCCTGAAATTGTCTGTCTGACTGTAATCCCTATTTCATAATCAATAAAAGTTGTACTGTATCCGGCAACAATTCCTTCGAGTCCCCAGCCGAAAGCAGCAATAAATGCAATAATTAATCCTAAAATCAGATTATTTCCTGCTGTTCCGTTAATACTGCTCATCCCGATCAGAAGTCCGGCAAAAACGCAGACTATCACACCAAAAATTTTTCTTTTATTCAATTCCTGTTTCAATATTATTTTTCCAAGCAATGCACCGGTAGCCGGTGTCAGTGCCGTTATGGGTATAACTAAAAAACCTGCAAGCTGAAAGGCGATTATATATGCTATTCCCGCAATGGGGCCTCCTATTGCTGCTGCAAACAAGATTTTCCCTTCTTTTGACCTGATGCATTCAAAAAAGTTACGGCTTTTCTTTTTCTTTATAATAATTATCCATGCCCAGACTGCACTTATCAAATCATTTAAAGTAGCTCCCAGCGCTCCTACAATGTAAATAACTGCAAATTCCGACAGTAAAGTATTTACTCCTTTCCATTCACTCCAGATTCCCTTGTTCATTCCTACCGAAATAAATGCCGAATAAAATCCGTAACACATTCCTGCAAGAACCGACACAATAATTCCTATACTGATACCCGTTTTTTTATTTTCTATTCCGTTTTCCTTATTCCTGATTATTTTATTTATGATGTGCTTTCTTCCAATAAATCCTTATTTATAGAAGAGTTTTCTCAAAATAAAAATTATATTTTAAAACTCCCGAATAATCATTAGCAGAATAAAAGTACTATGATTAAACGGGAGTTTTAAAATATCAGTTATAGTATATTTCAAATTAAATCTTTATTTGAAACAGTTTCAGTTTTTCCTGTTTTACTGTATAATTTCTATACCTTAAATACAGTTTGTCCGTCTACTTCTTTAGTCAAAGCATCTAATGCCACTGAAACTCTGTGTTCTCTCAGTTCATACTGCTCTTCTTTAGATGTAGCAGGATCTCCTAAAGGATAAGGAATAGATATAGTAGGTACTATTTTATTTACTCCTACTGTAAGAGCAACCGGTACTAAGTTACACATTTGAACTATAGGTATCCCAGCTTTTTCAATTTCTTTAACAATCGTTGCACCGCAACGTGTACAAGTACCTCAAGTGGAAACCATTATAACGCCGTCTACATTATCGGCTTTTAAATGTTCCAACATTTCTTTACCCATTCTCGAAGCTTCTGCCTGAGTAGTTCCGGTACCTACTGTACTGTAGAAATAGTCATGAAGCTTTCCGTAAACTCCTTTTTTCAATAAATCTTTCATTACATCTAAAGGTACAATTACATTTGGATCATTGTCGGCAGCAGCAGGGTCAAATCCTGCATGAATAGTCTTAAATTCTCCCGATTTAAGTCTATCCATTTTTGATATATCGTATCTTCCCCATCTTGTAGCAGAAGCGGATTGTATTCTGTCCGGATTATCTACAGGAACTATACCTCCTGTTGTTAAAACTGCAATTTTAGCACTTTTTAAATCTTTTATAGGTGCTGCAACAGGAACGGAATCTTTTTTAGGTATAGGAAGTTCAGTCTGAAACTCTTCACCTTTAAGTTTTTTGATAAGCATATCTACACCACGTTTAGCAGCACTTACTTTGGAGTCAAGCCATACCTGGTGTCTTATTCCTCTTGCAAAATAACCGTTTTCTTCAGCTCCTCCTGTTTCTTCATTTTTAAGAACTTTGTCTATATATTTTGTAACCGCTTCAGCATCATTTTTCATAGAAGCGGCTGAACGTCCTCCTTCAAATATAGGTATTTCCTTTTTAAACATTTCCACTCCCGGATTTTCTACGTTCATGGAAGTCACTACAGGAACATTATATTTTTCCTTAATTGCTTTACAGATGTTTCCACAAGCCACTCCATATCTTCCGGCTTGAAATGCAGGTCCTGCTATAAACACGTCAAAATCCAGATCTTTTATTAATTCCAATATCTCAGCTATTGCTTCATCTTTATTTGACCCCATATAGTTGTCACCGCAAATAATTGTATGAGTAATTTGAGCTTCTTTCATTGCTGCATTGAAAGCCATTCCCGGACCCACAACTCCTTCCTGTAACACAGGTTTGAAATCAGCCTTGTCCTCTCCTCCTATTCCTCCAAAAAATTGATTTATATAAAGAATTGCCTTTTTCATATTTTCTTTTCCTCCTATATAATGAGTTTTATATTTTTTAAATATCTTAAAATTCTTTCATAGTTTTTATAGACCAACCCGCTATAGCATCACCGCAGAACATAGCATTGTTTTCCATAATGATAGAACCGTCTTCTTTCACACTTGAGCCCAGTATTTCATCATGAGCCCATCCTCCTGATAAACCGTCTCTTGCCAGTGATTGAAGTTCTCCTATAACTTTTTTAGCTGCAGGAAGTTTTATAAGTTCAGACACATTTCCTGTAGAAACAAGTGCATTTGCTTTCTCATCAAGCACAACTAACGGTTGACTCGCACCATCTCTACCTGTACATTCATTACTTATACCCACTACTTTAACTCCTACATCTTCCAGTGCTACTATACATCTGATATAGTCTGTATCAGGATTTCCATATCCTTCTTCTGTAACTATAGCCCCGTCAGCTCCTAAAGCTTTTGCTAAATTAGCTACGAAAATTGCCGATCTTTCTTTCTGTTCCAATGAAACATTCAAGTTTGAAAGTATAACTCCTAAGAAATTTATAGATTTACCGTGCTCATTGTATAATTCTTTAATTGTAGGAAAATTCTGCATATCATATGTTGACCATTTAGATGAAGCAGGCATGAATGAACCTGATATAATAGCTCCGTCAAGTATTTCATTAGGATTTACAAATGAAGGTACGTAATGGTTCAAATCCCAACCATATATTAAATCATTATATCCCATTTCTTCCATTTGTGACTGTGGCTGCATTACAAGTACTACACTCGGTAATTTTTCCACATCTGAATTTCTGTTTCTTACAGCTTCAAAATTGTATTCTTCTATATCACTGGACGTTTCAGACAATACACATTTAGCAAGATATTCAGCAAATTTATGACTTGCCCATCTGATTGCTCTGTTTTTTTTCTGTTGCTCATGTCTTTCAAATTCTTCGTCAGTATCCGCAACTAAACATATATTTATAAGCTCTCCGTATATAGTATACTTCTGCCCTTCTCCCGACATATCGATCAAACCGTCTCCGAATGACCCCCAGTGCATACCTACACCAAGTACGGAAACTCCTTTAAGAGCATATAGATCTCCTTCACCGCATGGAGAAAGCTCTCCTGTTACTCCCGGAAACGTAGCTCTCCCGTCTTTTCTTGCACGAGGTTCTACAGCTTCTTTAACAGGTACAATACGTATATCTTCTCCCGGTTTTGCGATTTCTATATCTACATTTGTAATATGCTTATCTTCTTTTATAAAGTTTATAGCTTCTTCCTTGTTTATATATAAAACTTTATTTTCGTATTTTGTCTTATCTCCAAATACAACATCTTCTACATGAAAATTATGGATTCTTAATTTTTTCATCTGTTCCTCCTAAATTATTATTTTAATTGATTATATTGTTCATCTTCTTTTAGTGCTTTCATTATTGATATTATAGTCAGTAGCATTATAAATGCGAATGGAAATGCCGCTACAATGGATATCGTTTGCAACATTGTAAGACCATTTGCCGAACCTACCATTAATGATAATGCCAAAGCTGACTGTACTATTCCCCATACTAATTTCTTTGAGTTAGGCGGATTCAAATCACCGTTATGTGATAACATTCCCAAAACGAATGTCGCCGAATTCGCGGAAGTAATAAAGAATGTAAACAGTAAAGCTATAGCTATTACAGATATTACATTTCCTAATGTTATATTATTTATAACAATAAAGAATGCTGTCGATGCATTATTTGCAGCTTCTACAAGAATTTCCTTTCCCATTGAGAAATCTATTGCACCGAAAATAGAGAACCAGAAAAATGATACTACTGACGGTACAATAAGTACACCGCTTATAAATTCCTTAATAGTACGACCTTTTGATATTCTCGCTATGAAAGTTCCTGTAAATGGTGCCCATGCAATCCACCATGCCCAGTAAAACAAAGTCCATAATCCATACCAGTCAGTTTTACTGAATGCACCTATTTCAAATGTATTGGATAGTAAACTCTGTAAATAATTTCCTGTGCTTTCTCCAAAAATATTAAGTATATCAATAGTCGGTCCAAATATAATTGACAGTCCAAGCAGTGCTACAACTAAAATCATATTTAGGTTGGAAATTAATTTTATTCCTTTATCAATACCTGTTACAGCTGTCCATGTATATATAATAGTAATAATTACTACTATAGCTATCTGTATAGTAGAATTTTCAGGTACTTTAAACATAAAATTCAGACCACTGTTTATCTGATATGTTCCCAATCCTAAAGATGTTGCCATTCCCGCTGCCGTAGCAAATATTGCCAATATATCAATCAGCTTCCCGATATATCCGTTAGCCTTTTCTTCCCCTATAAGCGGTATAAATAAGCTACTTATCAATCCGGGCTTATTTCTTCTGAACTGCATATATGCAAGTCCCAGACCCAATATACTGTAATTAGCCCATGGATGTAAGCCCCAATGAAGGAATGACTTAGTCATAGCAAATTTTGCAGCATCTACTGACATTGAATCATAACCTACAGGATTGACATAATGATAAAGAGGCTCATATATACCGTAAAAAACCAGTCCTATTCCCATTCCTGCAGAAAACAGCATAGCAAACCACGAGATATTACTATATTCAGGCTTGGAATCATCAGGACCTAATTTCATATCCTTATACTTGCTGAAATATGCTATCCAAACAGCAAAAACTATAAAACATGTCATTGCTATTGTATAAAACCATCCGAAATTACGAACTATCCCTTTCAGAAGCATATTACCAAACGTCTCAAATCCTTTCGGAAATACAAGACCGCATAACACAACAATAGTTATAATCGAAACCGAAATTATATAAACTGAATTGTCTTTTGTTTTTTCGCTCATATCTCTTCGTATGATTTATCTATTTAAAAATTACAATATTAAAATCACACATCTCCTTTTCTTTTAGTTTGTTGTGAATTTTTACCGTATGATCAGTCGACAATATTTTAAATTATCAAACCGCATTTAGTTTTATCATTTATTACTCAGTATGAACTTTTCATTTTATATAAAATTGTTTATATCTAAATTATACGTGGAATAATATTATCTATTACCGATAAATCTATGGTTTTAAAATCTTCCGTTACTTTCCTTTCATAATTTTCAGGAGTACGGGCTATATCTTGCCATTGCCTGAAAGTCTCTATACATTTTTCTATAAGGAGTATGTCTTTTGTATTATCTTCCCCATCATTCCTAGGATACACCATTACGGATCTGTAAGGCGTCTGATTAGGTTTAAGACTTGATGCCTGAGGATGAGTCAGAAGGATATATCTGTCATAAACAAAATTTCTCACTTTAATTAAAACTTCCTCATATTTTTCTACAAAGACACATTGTAGCATATTTTTATATTTTTCATAGACTTTATCGTTATTAGTAACAAGTATCACCTTTTCTATATTCCACATTAAATATTCTCCTTCTTACTTATAATTATGTAAATACTGTCTCCTTTACATTATATTTTATATTTCAATAATCTCTTTTTAAAATATCAAAGCAACTATATTTGAAAAAATTCCCCTATCACCTGTATGACAGGGGATTTTTTCAATATTAAAAGTATAAAATTTTACTTTTTATAAAATGATCTCATACTACTTCTTTTTGTTAATGAAATCTTTAAAATTTTTCCAAAGCATAAATAATATAAGAACTGCTCCTACATAACCATTTAAAACATATATTATATTTACCAGAACTCTAAAAGGTAGAAATAATCCTACTATTAAACCTATCAAAGCAAGTAATATAGTAAGTATTTTAAATCTTGCCGTTCCTTCTTCTGAAAATCTTGATACCGGATTATAAAGTAAAGGTACAGCAGTAGTATATATTCCGGCAAAGACTACCATTGCAAATATTGCAGAAAAAGGCTTCCAAATTTTTGTAGCAAGTATAAGATTAGGTATTGCCGCATTCCATACATGTACACCGTTTTCGCCTAAGTTTATGTTTGAAATCTGTGCAAAGGAAACAAGTCCTATAGCTATACATACTGCAAGTGTCCCACCTATTATACCATAATTAAGATCTTTTTTACTGTTTTTAGAAGCAAGTGCCGAAGTGAAGCTTGCAAACCATAAAAGAACAAATCCTGAATAGGACAGTCCTGATATAAGCCAATTTGCCCCTGCATTTTTAATGCTTTCACCTGCTGCTCCTCCTTCATAAGCTGAAGTTTTTATAATTTCCAATCCCTCTGGGATACTTCCTCCATCTCTTATACATGTAATAAGACCAATTGTAATACATAATACTACTATTATAGGACCTACAATACCTATAGCATCCACAAGTGAATTTAATCCTCCTACAACCGTTATAACAGTTATAACAGTCAGTACAGTTGCTCCTACCCAAATCGGCAATCCATATGCCTGATTAAGTGTCGATGCAGCTCCACCAACCATTACCCAGAATGACATATAGCAAAATAATGTCGAATAATAATCACAAAATGTTCCTATGTAATTTCCGCAATAATATTTATATATGTCATTGGCTTTTTCAAATTTTTGTTCAGAACCTGCTTTCGCAAAGCTAAAATTGTAATATAGAAATGTTATCAGAAAAACTGCAATAACTAAGAGACTGTTCATTCCATAAGCAGTGTAATATTGTATTATCTCCTGTCCTGTTGCAAATCCCGAACCGATAGTAAACGCAATAACTGCTCCTGCAAGTATTACGACTCTTTTCCAGTTTACCAACTGTTTATCTTCTCCCATATATCGATTCCTCCTGCTATTATTTTAGTTTAAAATTCTAAAAGTCATCTTTTTCAAAAACAGTCTGTTCTGTAACCGGAGTCTGTAATACTTTGAGAGCTCTTCTAACCATACGTTTACGTATTTTTTTAGAATCTTCCTCACCTTGTGTAGGATCACCAAGAGGATAAGGTATTCCTACACCGGGAATAATTCTATTTGCACCTATTGTAAGTGAAATCGGAACTACTGTTGCCATATGAACTACAGGTATTCCATATTTTTCAATTCCTTTTACCATCGTTGCACCGCAACGTGTACAAGTACCTCAGGTACTTACAAGGATAACCGCATCTACATGTTCATCAATAAGTTTCTGCCCTATTTCAGTTCCGAATTTCGCAGCTGAACCTGTAGCAGTCCCGGTACCTGTTGTGGAATAAAAAATATTGTAAAGTTCTCCGAATTCTCCATCTTTTTCCATTTCTCTCAATACATCAAGAGGAACTACAAGATTAGGATTTTCCATAACAAACTGACGATCATATCCTCCGTGAATTGTAGTAAAATCTTTTGCCGATAATTCACTCATTCCTTCTATAGAATAAGAACCGAATTTAGTAGCATTTGAAGATTCTATGTGGTCAGGGTTTCCGGTAGGAACCACTCCTCCTGACGTTACTATAGCTATTTTAGCTTTTTTAATATCTTTAACAGGTTCTGCAGGATCTACTCTATCAAACTTAGGCATAGGAAGATCCGTTTCAAATTCCTCACCTTTCATTTTCTTAACAAGCATTTTTACTGCCCTTGCTGAAGCTCTTTCATCGGCGAAATAATTAACTCTTATTCCTCTTTCATGATAACCTTCAATTGAAGGTCCCAATATTTCTTCACCTTTTGCCATTTTCTTAACAAGAGCAGCAACATTTTCTACGGACTTTTTCATATCAGCTGCAGAATTTCCGGTTTTAACTATAATAACATCTTTACGGAACATATCTACTCCCGGATTTTCTTCGTATGCTGCAGTAACTACAGGTATTCCTAAATTTTCTTCCACAGCTTTACATATAGTTCCACAAGCGACTCCATAACGTCCCGCATTAAATGCAGGTCCTGCTACAAAGACATCAGGAGTAAATTTTTTTATCATTTCCAAAACAGTTTCAGTAGCCTTTTCCAAATTTTCACCGAAGTAGTTATCTCCACATATAATTGTAGCTACTACTTCATATTCATCGCCCAATGCAGTTTGAAGTGCCATTCCCGGACCTACCGGACCTTCTTTTACTTCAGGTTTATGATCGGCTTTTTCTTCTCCACCTATACCGGCAAAAAATTGATTTATATAATGTACTACTTTATATTTTTTCATAATTTTCATCCTCCTTAATATCCTCTTGCAGCAAGACGATTAAATCCATTTGCTATTGTAGATGCTATTATAATTTGAATTTCCGCTTCAAATGAGCCGTCTTCATTAACACATCCGGCCCAACCACCGATTTGACTTTCTATGTATTCCATAGTTCCTATTACTTTATCCATAACAGGGAACTGTAAAGTAGCATTCCCCTGACCGCATGAAGCAAGTGCAGTAGCTTCTTCACAAGTATCGGCAAGTGACTGAGATTTCCCATCTTTTCCTGGAAATTCATCTGTTACAAGAACTACTTTAACCCCTTTTCTTTCTACCTTACGACAGTTCATCATAAGATCCGTATCAGGGTTTCCGTATCCTTCTTCAGTTATAATAACTCCATCAAGACCCATCCATTCAGCAAGTTTTGCAACCATATCCGAATGACGTTCCTTATCTGCAAGAAAGACATTTTCATTAGTCAGGATAACTCCCATAAAATTTATGTCTTTTCCATGATGCTTATAACAGTCCTCAATAACGGGATTATGGAAATGGTGATATGTAGTAACTTTATCACATGGAGCAACACAGTTACCTGAAACTATCGCTCCATCCATAATTTCTGTAGGATACATAAATGTAGGAACAAATTGTTTTGCATCTACTCCATAGTAATAAGTGTCGTGCAGAAGTCCTTGAGATTGCAGCATATGAACATACCCTACTTTAGGAAGATCAGGATACATAGCAGCCTGTTCAAATACAGGTTTTGTTTCATATACTTCTAAAACATCAGGCTCAAGGTTTCTTGCCGTTTCCCCTAAAAATGCAGCTACTTTAAGTCCCGCTATACGTCCGGCTTTTTCATACACATGTGTTTCCAAACCTGCTTTAGGCTCTATAACTACACAAAGATTTACTGTTTGCGAAAAAGGACAGTAATCTGCGGCAGGACCGCTCATATCTATTACACCTTCCTGAAAACCTACTATACGCCCTACAGTAAGTACACAGCATCCGTCAAGAGTATGTGTTCTTCCTTCTCCAACTGTAGGACTTACTTTTCCGATTACTCCCGGAAATATTTCTCCTCCTCCACTTACTTTAACACGAGGTTCTATCACATCTTTTACAGGCGTTATTCTTGTTTTTTCTCCCGGTCTTGCTATATCAAGCTTACATCCTATAAGTTTATCATCCTCCAGAACCAGTTTTTCAACTTCTTCCTTATTCACATAAAGAATATGATTTTCAACATAAGTTCTATCTGAAAACTGAATGTCATTTATTTTGATTTTTCCTAATTCTAGTTTCATTTGATATTACCTCCTCGTAGTAATATAATCATAATTTTTTGTTTATTTTTTTCTGATATAAAATTATCAGTAGTTATAATAAACTGTTTAAACCTATTCATCTTTATAATCGTAATGTACATCTCCTTCTGTATATTTCTTGTTGTAGTCTTTTAATAATGCTCTGACTTCAAATGATAGCCAGACAATAGCTATTAAGTTCGGAAGAACCATAAGACTATTGAAAATATCAGCTAAAGACCATACTAATTCCACTTCCTGTAATGATCCGACTATTATACAGACTATTACTATTATTCTATATGGAAGTAAGGCCGATTTTCCGAATAAATATTTAATATTGGATTCACCAAAATAATACCATCCTATTATAGTTGTAAATGCAAAAAATGCAAGACACACTGCCAATAAGATTGCTCCGGGTTCACCAAAGGATATTTTAAAAGCTCCCTGAGTAAGTTGAGCTCCCTTTAGGTATTTTCCATCAGCTCCCTGAACATTATACGCTCCTGTTACAAGGATAGATAAAGCTGTAGCAGAACATACAACTACAGTATCTATAAACACTCCTACTATAGCTGATAGTCCCTGTTCTGCCGGGTGTTTAACATGTGCTACTGCATGGGCATGAGGTGTAGAACCCATTCCTGCTTCATTTGAAAACAACCCTCTTGCAATACCCTTTTGAACTGCTGATTTTACTGCTACTCCTAAAATTCCTCCTGCCGCTGCAGTAGGAGTAAAAGCACTTTGTAATATCCATATAAATGTAGGAATTACTTTATCATGAAACATAAACAAAACTGCAATACTTGCAAATATATACACTGTTGCCATAACCGGAACTACCAATTCGGCAAACTTTGCAATTCTCTGCATTCCTCCCAAAAAGATTAATGCAGCAAGAACTGCCACTATAAGTCCTATTATTCCCGGATTTATACTTTCCAGTCCGCTTATTCCTTTAATTCCCGATGCTATGGAGTTTGCCTGAACCGCATTTCCCATAAAGCCTAATGCCAAAATTATAGATATTGCAAAAAATCCTGCCAAAAATTTACCGAATATTCCCGTTTTTTTCAAACCGTGAGATATGTAATATGCCGGACCTCCCACTAATTCTCCATTAATTTTAGTTCTATATTTCTGAGCTAAAGCAGCTTCAGTAAAAATGGTTCCCATTCCGAGAAAAGCTGAAACCCACATCCAGAAAATCGCTCCGGGTCCTCCTGCTGTTATGGCTGTTGCAACTCCGGCAACATTCCCTGTTCCCACTTGTGCCGCAATTGCAGTGGCAAGTGCCTGAAACGATGACATGGATCCTTCTTTGGAATTTTTCTGTTTTTTAAACAGACCTCCAAATACTATTCCTAAAGCTCTCGGAAATTTTGTTACTTGAGGAAATCCTAAAATAATACTTAAAAAAGCTCCCGCTCCCAATAATCCCCACATCAGGATATTACTGGCAATAAAATCATTTATTGTATTTATCAGATTTACTAACTGTTCGTAACCCATATTCTTCACTCCCTACATAAACTCTATTAAATTCATGTATGGAAAAACGACAGTTCAAAATTATTTTGCAGTAAAATTTATATTTATTATAATTTTCATTTGTGTGTAATCAAAGTATCCATAATTAATATTTCCAACTTCCGCAAATCCATACAGAGATATTGTTAATTTTTTAACTAAATATTTACATAATATAAATATAGGGTATCATAATTCAAAAACCGAACCTATAATAACCTTAATTTTATAGGTTCTTTTTTATGTTTTTGGCTATTATGATAACAACCCTTCAGTTTTTAAAATTTCTTTAGACTTTTCCTTATTTCCTTTACTTACTAAAATGATAGGACCTGTACATCCCATTCCACTTTCGGCATAAATGTTGTGTTTCCACAATAATTTTGCGGCATCTTCCAGATCCATAATATCAACACCTGAAATTTGAGATGTTACAACTTCTTTCTCAGGCATCTTTATTTCCTCTGAAGGCTTTGTATCCTGTTTTTTATTTTTCATTTCAGAGAAAATTTTGTCCAATCCTGCATTCTGTGCTTTTTTATATTCTTCCCTTGCTTTTTCATTAACTTTTCCTAAAGCTACTTCATAACCATATTGTAAAGCTTTTGCAACAACAGGAGAACCTGAAGCTCTTGAAAGAATTAATATTCTTCTGTCATAATTTTCACCTACTCCAGGACCATATCCGTATCCCTGAGCCTCATAATCTCCTCCTGTAGTATATGAAGAGAAAATTTTCATAAAAAGATTTCCTGTTAATGAATCAGTAACCATTACATCAGGAGTTCCCATCAATAAATCATTACCTCTCATCACTGCTCCTCCATCAGCTCTCTGAGATTCGGTAAATTTAAAATCATACCCGTTTTTCTGAAGTTCAAGCAATACTTTTTCAGTCTGTCTTGCACCTTCTATGTTTATAATTCCCACTGTTGGCTGTTTTATTCCGGCTGATTTTGCAGTGGCTATTCCATATATCGCATTTCTTACCATTGCTTCCACTCTATCAGTTGCCGATGTACCTGTAGTAGTTGCTATAAACATCTCATTTCCTTTCCCCGGAGTTATTACTCTACCTACTGTGGAAACTCCAATAGGAAAATTATAGTGCATTGTAACACATGAGGATATTTCTCCTTTGTCCAACAACTCTTCCATTATTTTATGTGCTTCGTCTTCAGAATCGGTTTCATAGCTTTTAAAATCTTTATGACCTTTTCCTATTAAAACTATATCAAACAAATTATTTTTAGCCAGCTGTGCTCCTTTTATAACATTGTCAACACCGTGTTCACTACCTAAAGTTGTTATTCCTACTTTTATTTTTTCTCCGAAATTCCCTGTTTCAATAGCCTCCGCTACTTCCAACAACACTTCGGAAATTATTTTTTTACTCATTGTATCACCCCTACTCTTCTGCAATATTCTGAGCAAGTTTTTTAATTGATTCAGCTATTATCTTTTTAATTTCATCTTTAGACACTGAACTTTCTTCGGCTTTCATCCCTGTATTTCTTTCAGCTATGAATGATACACCGTCAAATAAGTTTGTCATTCTTCCTAAGAACAGACTTCCTTTTCCAACAATCATAGCTCTGTTTTTATTTCCTGTAGTCAAATCATCACAAAGGAATCCCACATAAGGTACTCCCGATGGAATATGTCCTTGTGTTGGAGCCCATCCCGGCAATCCTTTTTCTTCTATAAATGATTTCAAGTTGGCTTTTTCCATTTCTTTACGTAATACAGCCAGAGCTCCTATCATTTTATAGTTTGCTTCAGGTACATTCCCTGCACCCGCCGCCATTGTTATATCAGGATTCTGCATTTCTACGGAGTAAACATCTACATCTGTTATTTTTAATCCTGCCTTATCTAGTCCCGGAGTTACCAATGCTGATATAACAGCTTGTGGAGAAGATCCTGTTCCTACATTGTGTTTTCCTACTAAATCAGTTCTGATTATTGGATTTACACCATCATTTTCCGAAATAAGAACTGCAAATCCTCCAAGTACGTCTTCCAGTACGGGTATTCCTTTCTTAACATGATCTTTAGCGTTCATTCCAAGTTTTGCAGTTGCTCCTCCTGCAACTACCATAACATTTTTATAAACACCTGATTTAACTAAAGCGGCAGCACTTATCAACGCATGCGTAGGTGCCGCACAGAAACCTCTCAAATCAGACCCTGTGGCATTTGTAAGGTTGGCAGCTTCAGCTATAGCTTTGGCGAAGTTTCCTCCTCCACGCTGATTCACATCCCCACATGCTTCTTCTGAACATTCTATAACATAATCTATATCCTGAGGATTTACTTTGGAAGCTTTTAGCAGTTCCAACGCAGATATTATACCTGATGCTTTTACTACAAGATTTTCAAACATTACATGTGAATTCAAGTTAGGATCTACATCATGGGCTCTTTTAACATATCCCACAACTTTTCCGTCATGTACCAGTGGTTGATCCGCATCGCTCATATCACTGATATCCGAACCTTTTAACTGTCCGAATAAATGAGACAGTTCACTAAAATTTTTTTCTACTTTCGGTAATACTTCTTTTATAAATTCCTCTGACAACTTTACTAAATCAAAAGCATCAGATAATTTCATTATTGCTAAAAATTCATCTTGAGGAACTATCTGACCGAATTTTCCGTAACGATCCCCTTTCTGATCTTTTATATCATACCAAGGCATCGGATAAGTGTTCAATTCTTCAGGAGTTTTTTTCCCTATGTACACTTGATTCGGCAAATAATTAACTACTTCTTCGTATGTTCTTATATGATTTTTTATATTTTGCAAAAATTCCGAATCAGGATTTGTTATTTTTTCTATTGAACATGTCGAACCGCTTTCAATCATGTCCGGAGTATGAACTAGCACATATCCTGCTCCTTTAAATACTGGATAATTCATATTTTTATTTAGGGAAGGGCTATCCCTTCCCTATCTCCTTTCTGAATTATAAGATTTAATTTTCGAACACTGTCTGGCTTGTCACTTCTGTAGTCAGTGCTTTTAATGCTTTATCAACTAATTTTCTTCTTAATTTTTTTTCTTCTTCTTTTTCTAATGTTGGATTCCCCAACGGATGAGGTATCGCTATAGTCGGAACGATTCTGTTTGCTCCAACTGTAAGAGAAATAGGTACAACTGTACACATATGAACTACAGGTATTCCTGCTCTCTCTATTTCTTTTGCCATCGTTGCTCCGCAACGCGTACAAGTACCTCAAGTAGACGTTAAAATAACAGCATCTACTCCATCAGCTACTAATTTGGCACCAATTTCCGCTGCAAATGCTTTCGCATTGGCAACTGCCGTCCCGTTACCTACAGTAGTATAAAATTTTTCATGTAACTCTCCTACTGCACCTTCCTTTACTAAATCACGTAATACATCTACCGGCAATACACGATCTGAATCCAAATTGGCATATACAGGATCGTATCCTCCATGAGCTGTTTCATGTGTTTCTTCAGTTAAATTCTCAAAGTCCTTCAAGAAATATTCTCCATATTTTGAGGCTGAAGAGGATTCAATATGATCAGGATTCCCTTTAGGTACAATTCCTCCTGATGTCACTAAAGCGATCTTCGCCTTGGATAAATCTTTAACTGCCGCATTAGGCTCGACACGGTCAAAATTAGGCATCGGATATTCAGTTTCAAAAGATTCACCTTTTATTTTCTTTATAAGCATATCCACTGCACGCTTTGAACCTCTTTCTTCATGAAAGAAATTCACTCTCACTCCTCTCGGAATATACCCTTCTTCTCCCGGAGAAAGAATTTTTTCGCCTTTAGACAACTTTTGAGCAAATTTCGCCAATTTCGGCAGAGCATTTCTCATACCTGCTGCACTATCCGATGTTTCAATAATATATACATCTTTTTTATACATATCCACACCCGGATTTTCAATATACATAGCAGTTACAGACGGTATGTGCAATTTATCCTGAACAAGTTTAGTAATTGTTCCTGCGGCAACTCCATAACGACCTGCATTAAATGCCGGACCTGCAATAAATAACTGAGGTTCTAGATTTTTTATCATTTCCAGTAGAGTAATTTGCACTTTTTCCAGATTTTCATTGAAATAGCTGTCACCACATACTATCGTTCCCACTATCTCAAAATCTTCTCCTAATTGTCCTTGTAATTGTTGTGATATTGGCGGAAGTTCCTTTCTAAGTTCCGGTTCGATATGGGCTTTTTCTTCTCCTCCAACTCCTGCAAAGAATTGGTTTATATAATGTACTACTTTTATTTTAGACATTTTGCATTACCTCCTTAAAATTATCTAAACCGGATTACTCCCCACGCACTTCTTTCATTTCTTTTGAAATTTCTTCAACATCCAATACCATTTCCATCATTCCTACCTGTTCTTCATAAACAGAAGGGTCAACTTGTTCTTTCATCGCTTCTTCTACAATATGGTATACACCAAGATTTAATGCAACTCCTGCTAAAGGCCCTGCAAAAGTAGGATCTCCAACAGTTACTGTTTCAGCTGCTAGACCAGCAGCTTCGGCTTCTGATGCACCTAATAAAACTACAACGTTTTCTGCACCGAATTTTTCGGCAGCTTCTTTAACACGTTTTTGGTTTTCTAAGTCCATCGCACCTGCAGCCGTTCAGACAAAGCATTCTGTAGATGAAAATACTACTTCTGCTCCGTCTATAGTTTTTACACATTCTTCGATAGCTAATCCGGGTATTCCGTCTCTATCGCCGATAATAATTACTTTTTTATCTTTAAGACTACTCATTATCTTTCCTCCTAATTTATATATTTTTTGTTTATTATCTATAATTATTTAATTGAAAATTAGTTTTACTACACATCAGCATTAGTAAGTCTTTGCACTTAAGTATCCAAATCCTGTTTCATTTGTAGCTCCTGTAATTGCCTGAATTTCCACTTCAATAGTTCCGTCTTGTCTCAACGAATCTTGATTTCCTCCTGCAATTACATTTACCACATCTATATGTCCGATTACTTTATCCAATTTTGGTAATACTATTACCTGATTGGCATTTCCTCCTGTTACTACTGCATCAGCTTTCGGATCAGCATCTGCAAGACTTTGGCTTGCTCCATCCTGTCCTGCATACTCATCAGTTACAATAACAGTTTTTACACCTTCATTTTCAATTTTTTTACAGTTCATTATCAAGTCGGTATCAGGATTACCGAATCCTTCTTGAGAAACAATAGCAGCATCCAAGCCTAAATATTTTGTAAACTTCGCTGTCCAATTTGATGATCTTTCTTTATCTGCCAGATAAACATTCTCATTTGTTATGATTACACCTAGGAAATTAATTTCCTTTCCGTGTTTTTCATACAACTCTTCTATTACTCCGTTATTCAAATGAACGTAAGTAGGATTTTTATCACATGCAGACACACAATTTCCACTTACTATCGCTCCATCCATAATTTCTGTAGGATAAAGAAGTGTAGGAACTATCTGTTTTGCATCTACTCCGTATACGTAAGTATCATGCAACAAACCCTGTGTCTGAAGCATATACACATATCCCACTTTAGGCAAATCAGGATACTCGGCTATCTGCTCAAGTAAAGGTTTTGTTTCATATACTTTTACTTCTTCCGGTTCCAAATTTCTTGCCAATTCCCCCAAATATCTAGCTGCTTTAAATCCTATATAACGTACAGCTTTCTCATGCTCATGCTGCTTTACTCCTTCTGCCGGTTCAGCAATAACAACTAAATTATTTAACTTTGAGAATGGTGTGTATTCAGCTCCAATTCCGGTCATATCAATAATACCTTCTTGGAAACCTACAATTTTACCTGTAGTTACTACAGCCATACCTTTAAGGGCTATTGTTTTCCCTTCTCCTACAGTATCCACTTTTGATAAAATACCGGGAAATATTCCTCCACGACCTTCAGTCTTTACACGTGGTTCAATTACATCCTTTACAGGAGTAATACGTATGCTTTCTCCCGGTCGAGCTATTTCGAGATCCACAGATACGATTGCTTCATCATTCCATATTTCCTTAATAAGTTCTTCCTTATTGACATATAAAACATTTTTTTCAATTTTTGATTCTGAAGCAAATTGAATATCTTTTATATGAATCTTTCCTAATTCAAGACGCACGCTTAAATTCCTCCTTTACTTTGTAAAATAAGTAACATTTACAGTTAATTACAAATATTTTTTTATTAATGCTTCCACATTTTCTACAGTTGCATCGTCTTTTGTCACTTCTTCAAGTTTTTCACCATCTTTATAAACTGCTAAAGTAGGCAAGCCTAAAACTTTCTGTTTAATAGCAAGACGTCTTGCTTTTGTAGTGTCAAGAGAAGTAAATTTCATTTTACCTTCATATTTTTCAGCTAATTTATGAACTTCCGGCATTAGAGCTTTACATGGTACACAACCTTCACTCCAGAAGTCTACAAATACATATCCCTCCGCCTGCAACACTTCAGTTTCAAAAGTGTCTTTATCCAATTCCAACATTTATTTTTCCTCCTTTCCCTTATATTTTAAATAATATATATAAACGTATTATTTAGCAGTATTATTTTTCCCTTGTAAATAAATACACAAAATTATTCAAAATGCTCACTAATATATTTTTCAGCCATTATCGCAGAAACTGCACCATCCGCCGCCGCCGTAACTACCTGACGCACTTCCTTAATTCTGCAATCTCCTGCTACAAATACACCCGGAACATTTGTTTCAGTATTTTCTCCCGCTACAATATATCCATACTGATCAAGTTCGATTTTTCCCTTGAATAACTCTGTCTGAGGGGTATATCCTATAAATACGAACAATCCCATAGTTCCATCTTCTTCATCAGCTTCAACTTCATATACTTCTTCTGTATCCAAATTTTTAAATACGATAGACTCCAGAATACCATCACCTTTTACTTCCTGAACTACCGTTCTCGTTGTAATATCTATATTAGGAGTATTTTTGGCTTTTTCCAGAGTAATTCCTTCGCATTGGAAATGATCAAGCATATGAACTATATGAACTTGTCTCGCGAATTTCGACAGGAAAATAGCTTCTTCAATAGCACTGTTACCCCCACCTACTACATATACTTCAAGTTCTTTGAAAAAATCTGCATCACATGTTGCACAGTATGAAATTCCCTTTCCTGAAAGTTCTTTTATTCCCGGAGCATCCAATTTTCTCGGAGTAGCTCCTGTAGCTATTACTACTGCCTTCGCAGTATAAACTGTATCCTTACATTTAACAATTTTTTCTTTACTTGAAAAATCCACTTCTACAACTTCTTCTTTTCTTACTTCAGTACCAAAACTTTTACATTGCTCAAGCATTCTTGCAGTCAAATTAGGTCCTGTAGGATTTTCAATAGACCCCGGATAATTTTCAATCAAGTGAGTAATCGCCGCTTGACCTCCGTTCTGTCCTTTTTCCAAAACTAGTGTCTTCAGTCTTCCTCTTGACGCATATAATGCTGAAGATAAACCTGCCGGTCCTGAACCGATGATTATCAGGTCAAAATGTTCCGCCATAATCAGCCTCCTTAATTTTTTTGTCTGTTACTTGATTATTCTTTCTATAGCATTGGTAATCAGGTCGTGATCTATAACACTGAAATCTTCTTTTATGTTTTCCTGCCATAATGGAGTTTCTTTATTTTTTCTGAATTTTATAAAAGTTTCTATTGCATGGGATATTAAATTAACCGAATTAATATCTAAAGTATCTTTAGGTTCCAAAACTACTGATCTGTAAAGAGTTTCATTCGGTTTCACACTTCCATACATAGGATGAGTAAGTATCTCATAATTTTTATGTACATAATCACGTGCTATTTCTAATATTTTTAAATAACTTACTTCCCTGAAATCCACTTCTATGCCTTTATTTACATAATTTAAAAATTTAGGATTGTTTGTTAATAGTTTCACTTCCATATCTCCTTATTAAAATTACTCTCTGCCATAAAATCAAAAATAGGAAAACACTTCTGCATTCTCCCTGTTATAAATAACTCCAGAGTTTTGTCCAAACACAGTCCCTTTACCTGAGAATTTCATCAGCAGCTGCAATTTTGCCGACTTGTACCTTCGGTGCTCCGTTGTAGAGTCTCTCCTGTGTTCTTCATCCAAATAAATCAGTTATTATCTTCAATTAAGTTATACCCTGATTTTCTTAAAAAGTCAACAACTAAAAAATACATTTCTCATTTTGAAATTGAAGTGTATATAAATTTTAATTATAAGAATAAACCTTTAAAAAATCATTATATCCGTTTACTTACTTCTACATTTCCGTTTCTTACTCTGTTTCTTTATTACACAATAAATTCAAGATTTTTCCCAATATTTCAATTTTTTATTAAATTATTTTAATTTTTATTATTTTTTATTTTTTTAAATTTATAACAAAATTAAGATAAAATCTTTCCTCTTACTTATATTTTTTAATCTGATAAAAGTTTTCATTTTTTTAATTGTATTCTTAAATAATTACAGATTTTTAAGATCTTTTAATTTTTTTAACATATTTGATTATACTTATACTTGCTTTCCAATTAATATTCCATAGTTTACTTTTTGAAAAAATTTTAAGACTTTTAAAAAATTAAAAAATAGATTATAATAATTATTAATAAAACTTTATATAAAGGAGATTTGCTATGAAAGATTTTTTTAAAAAATATCCTGTTCCCATTTCGGGAATTGCTTTAGGATTGGTAACTTTGGGGAATCTATTAAGAAGCTATGGAGAGATTTACAGAAATGTATCAGGATTTTTAGCATCTGTTATTCTTATTTTATTATTAATAAAAATAGTTATAAATTTTCAAGAATTTAAAAAAGAATTGGAAAATCCTTTAATTGCAGGAAGTTTTGCAACATTTTCTATGGCTCTTATCGTTTTATCTACATATATCGGAAATAAAGAACAGGGATTTTTTCTTTGGATTTCAGGTATTATAGTTCATACCGCTCTTATAATATGGTTTACTTCATATTATTTACCTAAGCGGAACATAAAAACTGTTTTTACAACATGGTTTATAGTATATGTAGGCATTGTCACAATAAGTGTTACAGCTCCTGCATATAAACTGATATCTGTAGGACAGACAGCTTTCTGGTTCGGTTTTATTTCATATCTTATATTACTTCCCATTGTCTGTTACAGAGTATTCGTAATAAAAAATATCCCCGAGCCTGCATTACCCACATTTTCAGTTTTTGCTGCTCCTGCAGCACTACTTCTGGCAGGATATATAAGCAGCTTTCCTGAAAAAAATTTATTTATATTTTATTTTCTCATTTTTTTGACAGTTTTCTTTTACATACTTGTTATAACTTCCATGCCGAAACTGTTAAAACTGAAATTTTATCCGAGTTTTTCAGCTTTTACTTTCCCTCTTGCAATAAGCGGGCTTGCCCTTAAACTTGCAGTAGGGTTTATAAAAAATTCGGGAGGAAATCCGGCTTTATTGAGAAAATTTGTTATTTTTGGAGAACTTACAGCTATTTTTGCTGTTGCTTATGTTCTCATAAAATATTTCATATTTTTATTTAAAAAAGTTTAACATAACTTTATTGAAAAATAGTTTAATTTAAAAAACATTTTTCTTAATTAGAAGTTTATTCCATCTTTTGTATATCTAATTTCCTACTATAATATTTTAAATTTTAAAAAATATTTATTATACTTGGAAAATCTAAAACTTTCTTCACTCAGATATTTATTTTCTAACCCG
The DNA here is from genome assembly GCF_003932895.1 of Leptotrichia sp. OH3620_COT-345. Taxonomy (NCBI): domain Bacteria; kingdom Fusobacteriati; phylum Fusobacteriota; class Fusobacteriia; order Fusobacteriales; family Leptotrichiaceae; genus Leptotrichia; species Leptotrichia sp. OH3620_COT-345. The sequence goes on from NZ_RQYW01000008.1 coordinate 67,576, forward strand.
ACATAATTCACGTATTTTACGAATTTCTGAATGTCGGAAAAACCAAAAATAATATAAAGTGATTTTGCAATAAAAAATTCAATAAAAACAATAAATAAAATCCCGATACCCCAGATTGTTTCATAAGTTGAACAGCCTGAATGTCGGGATTTTTTCTTCATTAAGCACATAAGAACAGTGATAAATCCTCACGGAAAAATAATTTAAATACACATTTTAATTTTAATGTCTTTTAACATTTATTTACTAAATTATCTTTATATCTTCTTTCTAACAATAAAATTATTCAAAAACGAATATACATTATAATTTTGTAAAAACAAAAATATAGCTTTTACAATATATTTTGACCTGTAATCACTTTGGCAATCCAATTACGCAATACATCTACACTCGGAAACATGACAGGAGCCGCAAAAGCATCTCTTAAAAGTCTTGCAAGAGAATTTTTATTGTTATATGCCTGTCCTCCACCTATTCTCATAGCAAGAGTAGCTGAATCTACACAATTTAGAGAAGCGGTAACTCTTGCAGACATAATTTTTTCAAATGCATCTTTCTCTCCATTTTCCAAAGATTTTGCCGCTACTTCCAATAAACTTTCACTTATAAAAACATTATTGAAAAGCTGGGATAAATGTAATTGTACAGTTTCAATAGAAGCTAAGGATTTGTCTCCCGGATATTTTCTTGATAAAGTATGTTCTTTGGCAGCTTCATAAATAGTTCTTGATAATCCGGTATACACAGCTGCAAGACCTGTCATAAAAAATATAACATCAATATTTACAGGATAAATCTGATTTGCCTTTTTTCTATCTATATATACCGCATATTTATTGTCAAGTTTCATATTTTCCATATACATAGGACAGGAATTATTTCCTCTCATTCCAAGACCGTTCCATTCACTTTCCTTAAAGGACAATCCTTCAGCACCATATGGTATAAGCCAGTTTACCGGACCTTTTTCTTTATCTGCAGGAACGGAAATAAGATAATATGAAGCATGATTAGCCGAAGTAATCATACTTTTAGCTCCTGTTATGATACTGTATTCGTCTGTATTTTTTATTTCCAGTTGGGAATTGAAAACATGTACTCCTGTGCCGAACTCACTTCTTGCAAGAGTCATAAACTTTTTATTTTCAACTACATCTTTTATAACTTGATTTTTTATTTCTTCACGTCCAAATGTAAGTGTAAATTTCAATGCAACATTATGCATTGTATAACATAATCCCACAGTAGCACAAGCTTCTGAAAATGCACGCGTAACCTGTGCATGAGCTGTAACCTCTTCTCCGTCTCCTCCAAACTCTTTCGGCACAAGAATTTTAAAAAATCCTTCCTCTGCTATTTTTTTAAAAATTTCTTCAGGAAATTTACCTGTCTTGTCAATTTCTTCTGCAAAAGGCGCTATATATTCAACAGCAAATTCCTTTGCCCATTTGTAATAATCTTTCACACTTATCCTCCTTAATATAATACTATAATCTGACCCTGTATCAGCTTTCTGAATATTTTCCGTTTTTTCGAAATATATTCAAACTCTGTTTTTTCTCCTTTTATTTCCTGTGTTATATCTTAATTAATTCAAAAAGTCAATATTAAAAATTTAAAATAGATTAAAACGTCTTATTTTATCTACAGTCAAAATTATAATCCTGATTCATGATCTTCTTAATAATTATAGACTTTAAAAGTAATATAATTTTATTAAAATCTAATTTTTTATAATTTTTGCTATTCAAAATTTGAATAGTGTATTTTTTTTTACTTCTTCCCTATATTTTTTTTCAAAGTTATAATTTTATCAAGATACTGAATAAATAATTTTTTTAATTTATTTAATAACTATAAATAAGGAGGAATATTAAGTGAATAAAGAAGCGGAAAAAATAAATGTAACAAGATGTTCAAAAAAAAAGCCTTTAAAATCCCAGATTCCTATGGCATTAGTTCTAACAATTCTGATAATCGCCTTTGGATTTTATCTGAATAATTCCAAATTAGTGACTTACTGGATATTCGGAATTGCTTTCGGAATGATTTTACAGCGTTCAAGATTTTGCTTTACCGCTGCTTTTCGTGACCCGATTCTGACAGGAAGTACTTCCCTTACAAGAGCCGTTTTACTTGCAATTTCTATTGGAACAATAGGATTTACAGCTATCAGCTTCGGTTCAGTACTCTCAGGAGGAAAACCAGTCGGTCTTGATTCAGTTGAACCGTTATCCGTTCTCATAATTATTGGAGGAATTATTTTCGGAATCGGTATGGTTATCGCAGGAGGTTGTGCTTCAGGAACTTTAATGAGATTCGGTGAAGGCTTTGAAATGCAATGGATTTCTTTTATATTCTTTATACTAGGCTCTGTAATAGGTGCATGGGTAATGGGATTTTTAGAACCTGTTTTCAGAAAAAAAGAATTTGCAATATATTTACCTGATTATCTCGGTTGGATAGGAGCTCTCGTTTTTCAATTTTCCATTATACTTATTATTTATATTATAGCAGTCAAATGGCAGACAAAAAAAATAGGTTCTGGAGAATAATCTTATAACTTTTAAAATTCCTGACTGACATTATCAATTTAATTTAAAAAAATTATAAAATTATAAATCTATGGAGGTAAAATAATGAAAACGTACAATTTAGACTGTTTAGGTGAGGCTTGTCCTATACCTTTAATAAAGGCTCAAAATAAATTTAAAACTATGGAAGTAGGAGATATTCTCGTAATTAATGTAGACCACTCCTGTGCCATCAAAAATATTCCCGAATGGGCTGAAAAAGTAGGATATAATACTGAAGTGGAAGAAATTTCAGAAGGTGAATGGAATATTATAGTAGAAAAAAGCAAATAATTAAAAGGAGAGTAGAAAATGGAATTTTTCAATAAACTCAGTCAAAATATTATTTATAAAAAACTGATGAAAACTCCCCTATCATACAATGCAGGTGCAACACTACTCGGTGTAGCAGCTACCGCACATTTAGCCATATTTAACAAAGCTTGGGGAGTTACAGGAACTTTTACTGTCTGGGGAGCCAAATTTTTCCGTTTTATAGGTATTGAGACTACCCAATGGAATTACTTTGTTACCCATTCAGGTATGGGAAAATCTATTATAACTCCCTTTTTAAAAGATGGAGGTTCCATAAGAAATATAGGTATAATTGTCGGTGCAACTTTAGCGACTTTATATGCTTCAGAATTTAAAATCAAAAAAATAAAAGGAAAAAAACAGTTTTTCGGAGCAATGGCAGGCGGATTTCTTATGGGCTTCGGAGCCAGATTTGCAGCAGGCTGTAACATTGCCGCGTTATTTTCGGCTTTGTCCGCTTTATCCCTTACAGGTTGGTTCTTTGCAGCTTCTCTTTTAGTAGGAGCGATTATAGGAAGTAAAATACTTGTAAACTTTATTTTGAAATGATAAATCTTTCAAAGTAAATCAAAATACGGTATTTTCATAGTAAATTGTGTCATACATGAAAATATCGTTATATCATAAATAAGGAGAAACATATAATGAAATTAAGAATATTTTTACTTTTCAGCACGCTTACTGTTGTTCTGGGAATTTTTACAAGCTGTAACAATAATTCTGTTAAAGAAATAAAAACCGACGAACTTCTGAAGGTTCTCGATAATCCCGCTTACGTAATTATAGACACAAGAGAAGACAGTCTGTATAACGGATTTAAAGACGGAAAAGCTGAAAGGGGAGGACATATTAAAAATGCAATCCAGTTCAGCTGTGCTTGGCTTAATCACATTCAGAACGACAAGTTTGAAGGTTTTGCCGCAGGTAAGGGAATTACTAAAGACAAAACTCTTGTATTTTACGGTACCGATTTGGAAAATCTCAACTGTGTAAGTGCCGAATTTGCATCAAGAGGCTATAAAGTAAGAACATATAATGACTTTATCAATTATACCAACACAAAAGAAAATCCTATGGAGTCCTTTCCTAATTTTCAGTTCAGTGTTTCGCCTAAATGGGTAAACGCCCTTTTACAGGGAGAAAAGCCTGAAACTTATACTAATGATAAATTTATGTTGTTTGAAGTATCGTGGGGACCTCTGGAAAAAAGTAAAGGTTATGTTCAGCATATTACGGGAGCCTATCATTTTGATACTGACTGGATAGAAAATGCTCCTGTATGGAATTTAAGTGACCCTGAAACTATGAAGCAAAACTTATTGAAAAACGGTATTACAAAAGACAAAACTATCGTACTTTATTCAGCAGAAAACCAACTTGCAGCTTATCGTGTATTCTGGGCTTTAAAATGGGCAGGAGTGGAAGATGTAAGAGTTCTTGACGGTAATCTTATTACATGGACAGACGCAGGGTTTCCTACTGAAACTAAAGTAAATACTCCAAAACCGGAAACAGATTTCGGTACAGTAATTCCTGCAAATCCGCATATTAATATTTCAATGCCCGAACAGGCACTGGATATGCAGGAAAAAGAAGGATTAAAGCTTATAAGTAACCGTTCATGGGACGAATATATCGGAAAAGTAAGCGGATATGACTACATTCCCGGAAAAGGAGAAATTAAAGGTGCTATCTGGGGATTTGCCGGAACAGACTCAAGTAATGTTGCAGATTACTATGATCCTGACGGAACTTTGCGAAATCCCAAAGAAATTTTTGAATTATGGGTAAAACAGGGTATTAAAAAAGATGATAAACTTGCATTTTACTGCGGTACAGGATGGCGTGCAACCGTATCATGGTTCATGACTCAAATGGCAGGCTGGAAAAACAGTTACATTTATGACGGAGGCTGGAACGCTTGGCAGATGGATTCAAAATTCCCTGTACAGAAAGGTGCTCCTAATAATATGCAGAAACCCGACGCAGAAAATGACTTCGGTAAAGTTGAAGGAAAAGTCGGCGGTTCGTGTAAAGCATAACTACACCTAAGGAGAATAACCAAATGGAATTTTTTAATAAACTAAGTCAAAACAAAATTTATAAAAAAATAATGAAAACTCCTCTTTCCTATAATGCAGGAGCTATACTTCTCGGAGTTACCGCAACTGCTCATCTTGCAGTTTTCAAAGAAGCTTGGAGTGTTACAGGACCTTTTACAGTATGGGGAGCTAAATTTTTCCGTTTTATAGGTATTGATACTACCCAGTGGAGCTATTTCACTGCCAATCCCGGTTTAAAACGGGCTATAATAATTCCTGTTTTGAAAAGTGGGGGCTCCATAAGAAATATAGGTATAATCGTCGGTGCAACCTTAGCGGCTTTATATGCCTCAGAATTTAAAATCAGAAAAATAAAAGGAAAAAAGCAGCTTTTCGGAGCAATGGCAGGAGGATTTCTTATGGGTGTCGGAGCAAGACTTGCAGCCGGTTGTAATATCGCCGCTCTGTTTTCAGCCTTATCGGCACTGTCATTAACAGGCTGGCTCTTTGCAGCTTCTCTTTTAACAGGAGCGGTTATAGGAAGTAAAATACTAATAAATTTCATTATGAAAGAATAAAAATATGGATAAAACAAAAGAATTTTATGATGTTGTCATTATCGGAGGAGGAAGTGCAGGACTTACAGCAGGAATTTATTGCGGACGGGCAAAACTGAACACTCTTATAATTGAAAAATCTTTAATCGGAGGTTTGGCGACATATACAAATGAAGTAGAAAATTATCCCGGTTTTCCTGAAAAAATTACAGGAACGGAACTGATGAACCTGTTTCATAAACAGGCAAAAAAATTCGGCGTTAAATTCAAGCAGACTCCTGTAAGAGCTGTAAATTTAACTCATGAAAGGAAAACTGTCGAAACATTCAGAAACATATACGAAGCTAAAGCGGTAATAATCGCTTCGGGAGGAAAGCCCCGATTGACAAATGCTCCTAACGAAGAAAAATTTTTATACGGCAAAGGCATTTCTTTCTGTGCAACTTGTGATGCAGCAGCTAATATTGATAAAACTGTTATGGTTGTCGGAAATGGAGATTCCGCCATTGAAGAAGGGATATTCCTTACAAAGTTTGCTAAAAAAGTAATTGTTTCAGTTACTCGTGATGTGGGTAATCTCAAATGTCATCATGCAGCAAAAGAAGAGGCTTTTAAAAATAAAAAAATGGAATTTATATGGAACACAAGAGTACATTCGTTTGAAAGCAAAGGAGAATTTCTTGAAAAAGTAATATTGAAAAATACAAAAAATGATAAACTTCTTTCTTTTAAAGTTGACACATGTTTTCTGTTTATAGGATATAATCCGGATACTGAAATTTTTAAAAATATTGTTAATATGACTTCTGACGGATATATTCCTACAAATGAAAAAATGGAAACAAATATAAAAGGAGTATATTGTGTAGGAGATGCAAGAAACAAATCTTTAAGGCAAATTTCCACTGCTGTAAATGACGGTGCTATAGCAGGTTATTATGCTGAAAAATATATTTCTGAAAATGGAAACCGAACAAAATAATTCTATTACGTAAGTTAAAAATTTAAATATAGAATCTAAGTATAAATAATACTGACAAAAATAAATAAAATTAAAAAAGGTTATTTCGCAAAATGAAGAATAATTTATAAATTATAAATTTATATTTTTATTAAATTTTTAAAAATAATTATTATAAAACTTGTAAAATTATGAATTTTTCTATCTTCTCGAAATAGCCTTTTTTCGTTTTTTTAATATTTTTATGAATTTTTTAAAAATTGATTTCTCTCCTTATATGATACAGAATACAAAAAATAAGCCAATTATACAAGGCACACCTTAAAACTGAAGAGGGAGAGAAATGGTAAGAAACTTACAGCAAATCAAAGAAAATCTATCCAAATGGACACAAAGCGAACTTGAAAAAATGGTACAGGAAAACATAAACAATAAAGATAAGCTGATAGGAATACATTTTAAAAACCGGCAAAGAACTACATCTTTAGAAAACAAGGAAAAAGAAATTGAAAGAAGTCGGAGGAAAAATATTCGGACCGACAATCATGGTTAAATTATAAAAGTGCATATTTTGCCCTTTATATTGCACCTGATTATATTAGAAACTACTATCTTGAAAAAGACGGTAAAAATCCTCCTATATTGTATTTAGAAAAATTTCCGAAAGAATTTGTAGCAATAATATCCTTATCTGAAGTCAAAATGGGATTTTCCGATGGATTAAAAAAATAGGGAATAATATAAAAAGCGATATGAAAAAAAGAAATTTGAAAGAAGGAGAAAAATTCCATTTTCAATATGATGATGTAAAAGAAATAGTAAAACTACTCTTTAAAGGAAGTCTTGAATAGGGAACAACAACTTTACAAATAAAAAATATTTCAGGAACTGTTACTAAGAAAAATGGAGAATATGAAGTAAAAGTCAACTATAACCCTTCATTAGAAGATAGTTTTCAGGATGTCCTCGATTTATTTAATATTGAAAAAAATAAAAGAGAATTTAAAGGAGGTAAACCGTTTCAAATAAAAACAAAAGGTATTCCTTCATCATATACATTTTCAGTAAAAAATTTGGAACAGATATCTGAAGAATTAAAAAAAGCATATTCAAAAACGGTCAGACCGGAAAAATTATCCGAAGCAGTAAAAAAAATAATTAGAAATATGCAACATTATATCCGATAGATTAGGAGAACAATAAAATGAAAAAAAATTAAATATAAAAAAATCATTTTAATAACTATTGCTGTTATTCCGGGTATTCTTTCAAGTTTTTTTCCGGCAATAATAATCCTCTTCTATATCGGATTATATTTTGCTTCGGAATATACTATGAATGTTTTTGAAATAAATAATGATAATTATATTGTAAAAGTAATAGAAGAAATGGATCTTAGGGGAGCAGGAGTGGGAACGGACCTTTTTTCCTATGAAAATAAAAATAATAAAAAATATATAGGATGTGGAACACTCATTTTAATAGGATATGATACTAAAAAAGAGTATCTTTATGGAAAATCCGAGTATGGTGATAAGGAAAACGGTATCGGAATATATCAAGATAATAATATTTTAATAGAAAGTGACAATTTATATGCAGAACATAAAACTACAGAAGAAAGTGATTACAGTTTTAAACTTCTGAAAAAGCAATGTACAGAATATTTTATTTTAAATTTGAAAACGGGTGAATATAAAGGAAGTCTATCTGAAGAACAACAGCAAAAAATTCTTTCAGAGAAAGAAATTAAAACTCCAATGTTGCCAATACAGAATTTTTTAAAATTAAACGGAAAAAAAATAAAAAATTATGAAGAATATGAACCATGGATGACAGAACATTAATATGTTCGATAAATTTTCTTATAACTTTTGAAACCGAAAGTTATTTTAAAAATTTGAAGGGACTATCAAAATGAAAAAAAAGATAAATCTAAAAAAAAAATTTTTTTATAATATTTTTATATATTTTAGGTGTTATTTTCTTAAGTATTTTTTTGTAATAATGTTTTTTATGTATATTTTAATAACGGCATTAATAAATTAATATAAACAAAAAATAACATTTTAAAATAAAAATTAGACTATTTAGATATTCTGTTGTATAATTAAATATACAATGTATTCTATATAGTCTTTTTATAATAATTTTTTTAAATTAAAATTAATAAACCGACATAATTTTAATCAAAAATAACTGTAAAAATAAATCTTGAAAGGAACTTTAATTTTATGCTCAAAATAAACTGTCTTGGCTATAACTGTCCACTCCCTGTAATAATGCTACGTGAAAAACACTCTCATATTATAAGCGGAAAAAAAGTTCTTCTCGTAACTGATCACAGCCTTGCACTGCACAATATTGAATATTACTGTACACTGAATAAATTCAGATATACAACTGAGGAAGTTCTTAAAGGTGTATGGGAAATCACTATCAGTAAATAAATTTTGATATATGTTTTTCTATATATGAAATAACTCTTTTCAATCCGTCAGCTTCGGAAAATCTTTTTACAAGACTTATATTCTGAATAATGGAGAAATTATTAATGTTCACTATTTTAAGTTCTTTATTATAAAGTTCCTTTTTTATAGTTGAATAAGGTAGAAAAGCCAGACCATATCCATTTATTACACATGACTTTATCGCATCTATACTTTCCAGATTGTATGTAAATTTATAATTTTCAAAACCTTTTATATATTTTGAAACTGTTTTCGTAATTTCATTCTCAGTAGATATATTTATTAAATCATACTTGCTTAATTCTTTCACTGTTATAAAATCAGGATATTTTTTTGATATATTTGATGCAATAAGAAGTATTTCCTCTTCAAATATTTTTTTGCTTGTAAGAATACAGTTATTTTTAATATTTTCTGAAAGAAAACCTATATCACACCTTTCTCTTACAAGTTCTTCTTCTATTGTAAAACTGTCACTCCTGCTGTAAAGCTCCACAGATATATTGGGATAATGCTGCTTCAGATGATAAATCACACAAGGTAGAGAATAATTACACATTGTAGGAACTGCGGATATTCTGATTTTTTTTACATTATTTTTTTTATCTTCAAGTTCCTTTTTCATTTCATATAAAAGATTTTCAGACATGGAAAAATATTTATAAACTATTTTCCCTTCTTCTGTCAGTTCAATTCCTTTGTTACTTCTGACAAACAAAAAAACTCCCAGTTCTTTTTCCAGATTTTTCAGCTGCTGGGATAATGCAGGCTGAGAAATATAAAGCTTATCGGCCGCTTTGGAAATACTCCCTTCTTCTGCCGTTTTTAAAAAAAATTCACAAATCTCATTCAGCATTATATTTCCCTCCTATCTTTCAAAACAAATTTTCATATATTCTTGTATCAAACTTTTCTATATCCTATTTTCTTTATTATCCGAGTTCCTCTTTAACTTTTTCTATAAGTTCTTTAATATATTTATTCACTATATCCTGAGTTTCAGCTTCTACCATTACTCTTATAAAAGGTTCAGTCCCTGATGCTCTTACGAGAATTCTTCCTTTTCCATTTATTTCCTGCTCTTTTACTTTAATAAAATCCGTCAGTGCTTTATTACTTTCCCATGCAGCTTTTTTCTCTTTGGACACTGTTACATTCTGTAATTCCTGTGGCCATAATTTTATATCTTTTACAAGCTCATTTAAAGTTTTTCCACTTTCCAATATCGCTGAAACCAATTGAATTGATGATAGGACTCCATCTCCTGTAGTATTGTAATCAAGCATAAGAATATGCCCTGACTGTTCTCCCCCGAGATTGAGTCCGAATTCTTTCATCTTTTCAAGAACATATCTATCACCTACATTGGCTCTTATTAATCCTATACCGTTTTCTTCCAGATATTTTTCAAATCCCATATTGCTTGATACTGTGGTAACTACCTTATTATCATTTAAAAGACCTTTCTTTTTAAAACTTTCAGCAATTATAGCTATTATAAGATCACCGTCTATTATATGCCCTTTATGATCTACAGCTATAAGTCTATCCGCATCTCCATCATAAGCCAGTCCCAAGTCTGCATTATACACTTTTACTACATCCTGTAACAGTTCAGGATGGGTAGACCCACAATCAACATTTATATTTTTCCCATTAGGTATGTTATTTATAACTATTATATCCGCACCTAATCTCTGAAAAATTTTTGAGGCGACTCTATATGCCGCACCGTTCGCAGCATCAATCACTATTTTTGTACCTTTAAAACTTCTTTTTACTGTAGATTCAAGAAAATCAAGATATATTCTCATATCATCTTCCACATATTTAAATCTCCCTAAATCATCCCCCGATATTTGGTGTTTTAAAAGCTCTTCTCGATTTTCCATAAGAGCTTCGAGCTCTTCTTCAATATTATCAGGCAACTTATATCCATTTTGACTGAAAATTTTAATTCCGTTATCTTTTACAGGGTTATGCGAAGCCGATATCATTATTCCCGCATCAGCATTCAACTTCCTTGTGAGATAACATACTCCCGGAGTAGGAAGAACTCCTACAAAGTCAATATGTACTCCCATTGAAGTCAATCCGGCCGACAGTGCGGATCTTATCATATATCCGGATATTCTAGTATCCGTTCCCAAAATTACTTTAGGTTTTACCGCTTCTTTCTTATTTTTTTTCAAATAATATCCCAGAGCCAATCCTAAATCCGTTACAAGATCAATTGTAAGGTCTTTATTGGCTTCTCCACGCATACCGTCTGTTCCGAAATATTTTCTAGCCATTTTTCCTCCTAAATATTTTATTAATGTATATATTATTTCTTATTATTTACTATTTTTAATATCGATTTACTATTTTTAACTTTTTCAATAAGTTTTTCTTCTACTAAAGGAAGTACTATAGTTATTTCCGTACCTTTCCCGAGTTCAGACTTTACTTCTATTTTTCCATTATGTATTTCCACTATTCTCTTAACAATGGCAAGCCCAAGTCCTGTTCCTCCCGTAGCTTTGGTTCTTGATGCATCAACTCTGTAAAATCTTTCAAATACTCTTTTGGCATCTTCATCGGTCATTCCCACGCCTTCATCTTTTATAGTAATTCTTCCTTTATTGTTTTTCTTTTCCGAAATTATATAAATATTAGTATTTTTATCGGAATATTTTACTGCATTTTCTATTAATGCTCTGACTGCCTGTTGAAGTAGTGTCGTATCCGCTTTAATTTTATAATCCTCAGATTTTTCCAAATTAAATACGTGGTCTTTCACTGATACTACCGTATCGGAATATATCTGTTGAATAAACTCACTCGTATCTATTTCGGAAAAATTAGTGTTTATTTTAGTAACTTCTCCTTTAGCAAGAAATAAAAGCTTCTGTACAAGGCTTTTCATATTTTCCGCTTCATTTATTATGGAATCTATAGACTCTTCAAAAATTTCCATATCAGTAAGCCTTCTTTTCTTTATAATTTCCGCATAGCCTTTTATTATTGCCAGAGGTGTACGTAGCTCATGTGAAGCATCAGACACGAATTTTGACTGATTGTCAAAAGAAAATTCGAGTCTGTCAAGCATTTCATTTATAATCAATGTCAGGTTCTGTAATTCATCTTCCGTTTTCGGAACATCGATTCTTTTACTCAAATCATCCGTATTAATAGTTTTCGCTGTTTTTATAATACTGTTTACAGGTCTTAAAATCCTTTTACTTAACAGCCTTGACATAATTACTGTAATAATTACTCCTATTAAAGAAAATAGGACAATAAGAAGCTGTAATCTATTATATATTTTTGTTTCCTGATTTACATTTTTCAATACATAAATGTCAACTGTATATTCTCTTATGCCTGCTTTCATTTTTCTGCTTACTTTAAATACATGATAAATATCACTGTCAGAATCATTTTCCGCTATTTTTTTATCAGAAAGCCTTATATCTTTTCCTTTGATGTCATTTTCCTTTATATTGTTATTTTCTATAGTATCTATAATCCCCTGTCCCTGACTTGCCATATTTTCCCTATCAAGTCCCGTATCAAGAATGTCCACGGGAGTGACACTGTTCAATAATATCTGCCTTGTCTCTTCAGACTTTGCCTGCATTAAATAAAGATACTCACTGTCTCCGGGATTAAATGGACGTCTAAGATATACTATCCTTTCACCTTGAAGCTGTCCTGACGGTGATTCCCACTGAAATTGCTCGGATCTTGAGTAAACTGCCCATTTGTCAAGATATTCATTTAACTCTTCCTGTTTTGCTGCAGCAGCCATTTGAAGTGATCTTGAATTTTCTTTTTTTAGAATATAAATAAGTACAAAATTGGAAATTAATATTAACGCTAAAAATAGAAGAACGTAACTCATTGAAATACGGTCTTCTAATTTTATTTTTTTCATAGATTATCTCCTTATTTAAAAATAAATCCGATTCCTCTTACTGTTTGGATAAATTTTCTCTCATAAGGTTTATCCACTTTATCCCTTAAATATTTAATATAAAGATCCAGAATGTTGTCATTTCCTATGTAATCAAATCCCCAAACCTCTTCAAGTATTTTATCTCTCGATAAAACTATCCCTTTATTCAGAACAAGGAAATCAAGAAGTTCAAATTCTCTTTTTGAAAGAGATATAAGTGTTTCTCCTCTGAATACTTCATAAGTGGAATAATTGATTTTTAAATCTTCAAACTCAAATACTCCTTTATGATCTACCGTCTTTTTAGTTCTTCTTAAAAGAGCCTTTATTCTTGCAAGAAGTTCTTCATTTGAAAAAGGTTTCGTCATATAGTCATCTGCACCGTAGTCAAATCCTACTATCTTATCACTTATTTCGTCTTTTGCCGTAAGCATAATAATAGGTACTTGAGAACCTTCTCTTATTCTTTTACACACTTCCATGCCGCTCATTTTCGGAAGCATAACGTCAAGTAAAATTAAATCATATGAACCGTATTTTGCCATATTAAGACCTTCTTTACCGTCATAGGCGAAAAATACGTCAAATCCTTCAAATTTCAATTCTATTTCCAATAATCTGGAAATTTTCGGATCATCTTCAATTACTAATATTTTCTCTCTCATAATATCACCACTTCATTTTTTATTTTAATACATTATACACTAATTTATGAAAAAATAGTAGAGTATAATACTCTACCATTTTAAAATCGTGTATTTACCTCTTCACAAAAGAGTATATGTCATCATACTTTGATTTATTTTTAGATTGACTTTGAAAAAACTTAAACATTTTATTAAAATGACTTTCTATAAAGTGTTCTCTCCCATTTCCATATCACTATCCGATTGTCCTTCAGGCAATTTTACTCTTATTAAGTCCATCGGCTCCATTTTTACATCTGTTTTTACTATAGCAATCGTGTTCGGGTGAGCAACTTCGATAATTTCATTATTTTTAGTATTCAGAAAATTTTCTATTTTAAATTTTACAGGATCCTGCTTGGGTCTCATAAGTTCAAGAGTGTCAGCTGCAAATACACGATTTCTTATTTGCCATATATATCTGCTGTCATCCAATTTTTCTATTACCTTGGCTACCAGTTGATAAGTCTGACTGTAAGATGAACCTGTATTATAATTTTGATCCTCTTCTGTAGTTACACCGAGATAAAAGCCTTTGGAATACAGTCTATGACTTATTGTTTGAAGTTCATACAACCATTTCGGATTGTATTTATAATCCCCTGAATAATATGAATCTAAAGCCTGTCTGTACTGCTTGACAACAGTGGAATTATAATATATGCTTTTCATTCTTCCTTCTATTTTCAAAGAATCTACTCCTGTTTCAAGAACTTTATCTATAAATTCTATTGTACATAAATCTTTTGCATTGAATATAAATGTACTTCCATGTTCTTCAACAATGTCATGAGCTCCTTTTTCTTCATGACCTTCTGCTATCACTTTATAATTCCATCTGCAATCTTGAGCGCATATCCCTCTATTGGCATCACGTGAAGTAAAATAATTGCTTAACAGGCATCTTCCTGAAATAGCCATACACATTGCTCCATGTATAAATACTTCTATTTCAACATCAGGTACTTTTTCCTTAATTGTCCTTATTTCCGTAAGAGACATTTCTCTTGCAAGAATTACTCTTTTAGCTCCCATATCACGCCATGTTTTTACACTCATCCAGTTTGTATTATTAGCTTGCGTACTTACATGTATAGGTAAGTTCGGTGCATGTTCTCTTACTAACTGAAATACTCCCAAGTCCGCCACTATTACCGCATCAGCCCCATACTCATCAAGTAATTTGATAAATCTCGGCATATACTCTATTTCAGAATTATGAGCGAATATGTTTAAAGTCACATATATTTTCTTCCCTAAACTGTGAACATAATCTATTGCTTCCCTTAATTCACTATTTTTAAAATTTGAGGACATTCCCCTTAAATTGAATGCACTGCCTCCTACGAAACACGCATCCGCTCCGAAATGAAAAGCTGTCTTTAATTTTTCCATATTACCTGCGGGCGCAAGTAACTCAACTTTTCTTTTTTGTTGCATTTTCCCTCCTTGAATTTATATTAATTTAGTTATTTATACGTTATTCTGTATACTTCAGTTGTAATGAAAAATCACCCCGTTTTCATTCTTTTCTCATCTTTTATTCAGGATACATATTTGCACGGGCATCACTTATTACATTTACAAACTGTTGATAGCTCGGTCTGAATCCTAAAATTATAGTCCCTGTGGGTCCACTTCTGTGCTTTCCGATAATTACCTCCACTGATTCTATTTCGGGATTTATCTTTTCAAAACTGTTAGAATGTTGTCCCGTATAACTTTGAGGCATATTAGGATCATTAAATCCTTGACTTCCCTGCTGACCTTGATCTTCTTTCTGATAATAAGCTTCCCTATAAAGGAACATTACCATATCGGCATCCTGTTCTATTGCTCCCGACTCTCTTAAATCAGACAATATGGGTCTTTTATTTGTTCTTGACTCCACACTTCTTGATAATTGTGATAATGTAATAATAGGAATATCCAATTCTTTAGCAATAATTTTAAGAGATCTGGAAATTTCTGAAATTTCCTGTTCTCTACTTTTTTTTGAACCTTCTGACGGTGTTATGAGCTGTAAATAGTCAATAAGCATAAAATCCAGTTTCCCTTCAGCTTTCAATCGTCTTGCCACCGCCTTTATCTCAAGTATATTTACACTTGATGAGTCGGAAATATAAAGTGGAAGTTCGGATAATCTTCCCATGCTGTTTCCTAAGAGGGTGTAATCATCATTCGTCAATGTTCCGTCTTTTATAGATTTCAGCTTTATTTTTGAATCAATTGAAAGAAGTCTTTCAAAAAGTTGCTCATTTCCCATTTCCAGACTGAATATAAGTACATGTTTTCCTGATTTTGCCACATTTAAAGCAAGATTTAATGCAAATGCCGTTTTCCCCATGGCAGGTCTTGCAGCGAGAATTATAAGGTCTGAGCCGTGAAATCCGCTCGTAAGAGTGTCATAATCGGTAAAACCTGAGCTCATTCCTCTTAATCCCCCTTTATATTTGGACATTTCATCCAGACTGGAAATTTTCAGTCCCGCCAGTTCTCTCAATGAAACTACGTCTTTTTTCTGTTTTGATTCGGCTATTTTAAATATCATACTTTCAGCTTTATCAAGCATTTTGTCGACTTCATCATAGCCTCTGTAAGCCATTCTTGTGATCCTTTCTCCTGTTTCTATGAGTTGCCTCTGGACCGAACGCTCTTTTATAATCTGTGCATAAGTCACAGCATTGGCGGCGGTAGGCACTACATCAGTCAAATCATATAATATATCTTCTCCGCCTATTTCATCTAAAAGGTTCTGATATTCAAGGGAATCTTTAATAACAAGCACATCTATAATTTTCCCTGTATTATAGACATTAAGCATTTCATTAAATATTATTCTGTAATTATTTTTGTAAAAGTCTGCTGCCGATACTATTTCAATCACATCTCCGACAACATCGGGTTTTATGAAAATCGAACCGAGCAAAGCTTCTTCAGCTTCAATACTGTAAGGTATTTTCAGTTCGTTTTCATTTTTATTTTCACTGAATAATTCCATAATTTATTATTCCTGTCCTTCCAATTTCACTTTTATTATTGCTTTAACCTCAGAATGAAGCTTTATTTCCACATCGTGTTCACCAAGCTCTTTCATTCTTGAATCCGAAGATATTTTTTTCTTATCTATCTCTATATTCAGTTGCTCTTTTATTGCTTCCGCTATTTCTTTACCTCCGACAGAACCGAATACTTTTCCGTTATTTCCCGACTTTACTTTCAGAACTATTTCTTTCGAATTTAATAATTCTTTCAGTTCACTTGCTTTTTTTACATCATTGTCATGATTTCTTTTTATTTTTTCATTTCTATTTTTCAGTTTATTTATATTCTCAGGAGTTGCAGGTACTGCCTTATTTTGAGCAAATAAAAAATTATTTGCATATCCGTCCTTTACTTCAACAATTTCATCCTTCTTTCCTACACCTTTTATTGTGTCTTTTAAAATTACTTTTACTTTCATTACTTTCCTCCTATCATATTTAAATAATCGTATACTATTAAATAATTTTTATTATGACATAATTATGTCATATTCACTATTATACTTCTTATTTTTTATATTTTCCCGTTTTACAACTTTATATTTTATTTTATATTCTATTTTTTATCAATTATTTCACCTTCGAAAAAATCAATCACTTTATTTATAAAGTCATCTCCCGAATGCTCCTTTGCTTTTCCTTCAAAAACAGTATCTATTAAAACATCCGAACTACATATTTTATTTATTATCTTTTCTATTTTTATCCTGTTTTCATTTTCCATTATTTTATCACTATGAAATTTATGTCCTTCAGGAAATCTTATTAAAAGAATGTTTCCGTCTATCTTTTCAGGATATGTATCGGATAAAAGAGCTTCAAGCATTACACTTTTCTTTTTTATCTCCTTTTTTATATCCGCCCATTTTTCTTCAAACATCTCAATAGTATAATATATTGATTTCATATTACTTATGTCTGTTTCCGAAATATCCGACACATTTGTCGCCGCTGCCGAAATATTTTCACCGTTTTTCCCTATTAAAGAACTGTTTTCAGCTTTTCTTTTACTTACCGAAACCGAATTTCCACTGCCTGAAGATATTCCTGATACCTTTTCATTAATATTCACTGTATTTCCGGCACTTTGTCCGGTATTTACTCTTTCTTTGTACAACTCATATATAAGCACGTATCCTAAAAGTCTTTTATCTTCTTCATACTTAAATTCATTCAGTACCGAAAATATTGAACTTATTGTATTAAGTATAAAATCAGCTGAAAGTTCCTTATTTTTTTTAAATTGTTCTTTTAAATAATAAGCAAAATCTTTCAGAAAAATTTCCGTTCCGATTCCTTCTTCCCATATCCTGTCTATAAAGTCTATAAGCTCTTCTTTATTTCTTTTCCTTATCAGTTCAAGAAATTCACTCAAAACAATTTCAGGTACCACTCCCAGTGCATTTTGCGTTTTTGAAATATCTATATTTTCACCGTTAAAATTTGACACGACCTGCTCAAATATTGAAAAACTGTCTCTTGCACTTCCTTCCGACTTTCTGTAAATAAGATCAAGGCTGGCATCATCTATTTCTATATTTTCCTTTTCCGACACTTCCCTTAAAAGAGCTGTTATATCTTTCCTGTCAATAGGTAGAAAATCATATCTCTGACAACGGGAAACTACCGTATCGGGTATTTTATCTATTTCTGTAGTTGCCAATATAAATATTACATGAGAAGGAGGTTCTTCCAAAGTTTTCAGAAGGGCATTGAACGCCTCTTTTGTAAGCATGTGGACTTCGTCTATTATATATACTTTTTTTCTTCCTTTTACAGGTTGATAATTTATTTTTTCTTTAAGTTCACGTATTTCGTCAATTCCTCTGTTTGAAGCGGCATCAATTTCAATCATATCCATTGAAATTCCTTGAGCAATCTCTCTGCAATTATCACATTCTCCACACGGATTATCGGTAATACCGTTATTAAGACAGTTCACACCTTTTGCAATAAGTCTTGCAATAGTTGTCTTCCCTACTCCTCTCGGTCCTGTAAATAAATATGCATGAGAAAGTCTGTTCTCTCTCAGAGAATTTTTTATGGCTCTCGTTACAAATTCCTGTCCTGCAATTTCGTTAAAATTCTGCGGTCTGTACTTTCTATATAATGTAATATTCATTATTCTCACCCTTTAATAATCAGCAATAATTATAGTATAAGATTATACCATTTTTATTATTATTTTTCAATTTAAGGATTTTATATAAAAAATAAAATTGCAAATATAATAACCACATTTTTATCTTTATTTATATAAAAGTATTCTTCATTTGATTAATACCGATTTAAAATCTTCATACATACTTCTTTGAGAAAGATGAGTTATAATTACTAAACTTAAAGTCGGATAATTTTTTCTTATATTTTTTAAGATACTTTCCATCGTTTTTTTATCAATATTGGAATCAGGTTCATCTAAAAACAGTATTTCAGGATTTTTTATCAATTCTCTGCTTATAGCCAGCCTTGTTTTTTCCCCTTTGGAAATATTTTTCCCTTTTTCATTAATTTCCGTATAAATACCTTTTTCCAGACTGTTTATCCATTCCTCAGCTTCCAATATTTTTACAGCTTTCCGTATTTCATCATCAGACACTTCCTCCGTGCCCATTTTTATATTTTTTATTATACTCTCATTATAGACTGAAACCTGTTGCGGAACAAAGCCGAACGGTAACAAATTTTCATCTTTTTCATTTATCTTCTTTCCGTCTATATATATTTCTCCTGATGTCGGTGATTTTATCCCGAAAAGAAGTTTCAGCAAAGTTGATTTTCCACTGCCGTTATCCCCTAAAATAATATAATTATTCGGAAACTGAAAAATTACATTCAAATTATTAAAAATTTCTCTTTCTTCTTCATAATATTTGAAATTTACATTTTTTAACTCTATTTTTTCTATTTTCTCAAATTTAACTACTTTTCTATTTTCATTTTTAATATTCGCTTTCTCAATATAATTATCTATTTTTTTATTACTTACTCCTATTCTTCTTAAAGTTTTTATATATCCGCCCATATATTCAGTAACAAAAGCTATTCCGCCAATCATGGAAAATATTAACAATAGTGCTCCGAAAGTTATCTCTTTCTGAACAACAAGTTTTAATCCGATGACAATGACTGTTATTTTAAATCCGACTGAATAAATCATATTATTAATTAAATTTGTAATATTTTCAAATATATTTATTTTCATTTTATTTTCCGTTATTTTTTCAGATACTTTATTAATATATGTTCTAAATTTATTTTCCTGATTATAAATTTTAATAATCAATATGTTATTTATAAAGTCTATAACATATTTTAACCGCTTTTCTATGTGACTTCTATTTTTTTCAGTTAATTTTCCGATGTATTTGGAACACACTATATCTATAGTAACAGCTATTATCCCCATTGCATAAAGTATAAACAGCATTTTATATGATAAAATACCTATAATTACTGATGAAACACTGCCTGCTATAACTGCCTGAAAGAAAACTGCAAGATCCCAGCCGGCAATCTGAGAAGAAATTTCCACATCATGTTGTAATAAAGATAAAAAAACTGATGAATGTTCATTTTCAAAGCTTCCTTTTTTCAGTTTATTTTCAAATAAATATTCTGTCAGTTTTACTTTATAAATATTTTCACATCTTTCCATTAAATAACCCCATAAAGGTATAAGGAATATGAAATATATAAAAATCAATATAATCAGAATTATTCCGTAAAACTGATATCTGCTGTCTCTTTTAATATAATTGAATATGAAAAAACAGGATATTCCAAACAGAAAATCCGATAGCACACTTTGCAGGGAATTAAAAATAAATCCTGCTACGCCTTTTAAATCATAACTTTCCATAAGCAGCTTATATCTTGTTTTCATATTCTCTTCCTCCTTTTTCAGTGTTATCCTTAACTTTTATAACTTGATTTTCTTCATTTATTTCATACACTTTATTGCAAATTTTCAATATTTCAGGTCTATGAGTAACAATTAAAACAGTAGCCTGAATTTTTGATAAAAGATTACATAAAAGCTCTTCTGAATCTTTGTCTAAAGATGCCGTCGGCTCATCTAATATAAGTAATTCTGTATTTTTAAATAAAGCTCTTGCTATACTTATTTTTAATTTCTGACCTCCTGATAAATTAGCCCCGAACTGTTTCAGGCTCGCATTTTTTTCGACTAATTCTTTCATATTTAAAGCTTTCGTTATTTTTTCCAGTTTTACTTTTTCTTCTTCTGTCAGCTCTCTGTCCAATAAAGTTACATTGTATTTTACCGTACTGTCAAACAAATATATGTTATTATCCACATACCCCGTTTTTTCCCATAATTTTTACGTATTCTTTTCAGGATTCATATTAAATACTCTAACTGTTCCTTTTTCCACTTTATATAAACCTAAAATAATCTTCAGTAATGTAGTTTTTCCGCTACCTGTCTTTCCTATAATTGCAACTTTCTCATTCTTTAGTATCTCCATATCAATATTTTTTAATATCTCATCTTTTTTGTTTATATAAGTATAACTTACATTCTTCATTTCTATGATTTTATTTTCTTCTTCAGTTTCATTTTTACTTTTTTCTTCCGATTTTCCGTTTCTCTGTTTAAAAAGTTCTGAAATCTCATCTATTTTAGCCTTCTGGCCCTTCAATTTTGTCATTGTCCGAAGAAAATGAGAAAATGGCAACGAAGCTCCCACTACTAAATTCAGCGAAGACAAAAATGTTCCGTAGCTCATTTTATTTGCAGGCACTCTGAATATTCCCACAGCTAACAGCAAAATTGTAGGTAAATATTCATTTAACAATCCCGGAATATATGCTGTCTGATAATCTTTCAGCATTTTATCCGTTTTCCTTAAATATTTTTCTGATTTTTCAGAATAATTTTTATAAATATAATTTTCATTTTTGGTCATTTTAATGTTTTCCATATCTTCAATTACTTCTTTTTGATATGATAGCAGTTCATTTTCCGCTTTAAAAACTTCATTTGACGAATCGATTATAACGTTCCCGTATTTGAAATCTATTAAAATACTGATTAAAACTTCGGGAATAATTACAATTCCTGTTTTATAGTCTATCAATAAAATTCCTGCCATTGTTAAAAGAAAATTTACAGGAGTAAATATAATTTTTTCAAATGAATTATCAAAAAAATTTTTTAATTCCGGCACTTTTTTACTTAAGATGGCAACTTTCTCTCCTTCTTTTTTTGAATCAAAATCATTTATTTTCATTTGTGAAATAGTTTCGCTGACTTTATAATTGAGTTTTTTCTCGATTTTCATATTTATAATTAAAAAACTTATCTTTCTTATAAAAGTAAATAATATATACAAAATGACAGACAATAAAAATAGTTTAATGTATTCAAAATTTATATTATTTTCTGAAATCAGTGATTTATCAATGACAGGTTTCAATAAAAGATTATAGGAAATATGTGCTACAGCTGAAATCAGACAGATAAAAAACAGGAAAAAAGCCTGACTCTTTTTTATTTCCAATATTTTTATCATTTTATTCAGTAACTTAATATTCGACAACAATTTTCATCACTCCTTAGTAATTGACTTTATTCCTCGAAAATTTCTTCTATCCTAACATTTTTACTTAATAAAGTAAATTTTTATTATACTTTTGAAACATTAAATATTTATATCCAAAATATTTCCACATAAAAAACCTAATTATGAAAATAAAAAAAGATATAACTTTATTTTAACAATACAGCTATATCTTTTATATTAATCAGTGCAATCATTTAATAGTTCAAACAATTTATTTACTGTTTTGACAGTTTTTCTCTCTATACTACAATTTAAACAATTTCTCAAATCCTTTTCTTGAAATTTCAATAAATTTTAGAAGTTCATCCTGTGTAAATGTGGCTTCTTCTCCTGTTCCCTGTAATTCTATAAATTCACCTTTATCGTTCATTACAATGTTCATATCCACATCTGCCCGAAAATCCTCTTCATATTCCAAATCCAGAAGAATTTCATTTTTGACTTTTCCGACACTTACCGCAGCAACTTTTGAATTAATAGGTATTTCAGTCAACTTTCCTTCATCAATGAGCTTTTCAACGGCAAGTTCCAAAGCCAGATATCCTCCCGTAATAGAGGCTGTCCTTGTCCCTCCGTCAGCCTGTATCACATCACAATCAATAATAACTGTTCTTTCTCCTAACTTTTCAAGATTGACTGCAGCCCTTAAAGCCCTCCCGATTAAACGCTGTATTTCCATAGTTCTGCCCATTAATTTCCCTTTTCCCGATTCACGCTGCACACGATTACTGGTAGCCCTCGGAAGCATACTGTATTCTGCAGTAATCCATCCCGTTCCTGTTCCTCTTAAAAAAGGCGGCACTTTTTCCTCAACGGTGGCATTACAGATAACTTTAGTATTGCCAAACTCTATAAGCACAGAGCCCTCAGGGTGTATAATATAATTTTTTGTAACTTTTATTTCTCTCATTTCATCATTTTTTCTATTTACTCTCACCGATATTTCTCCTTATTAATTCTCTGTTTTTGTATACAAAGGGAATTTCTTCGTCAATTCCAAAACTTCATTTTTTACTTCTTTTATTTTTTCTTCGTCATTTACATTTTCCAGTACTTTTAATATCATACGTGCAATTTCAGCCGTTTCTTTTTCTTTCATTCCTCTTGCCGTAATTGCAGGAGTCCCCAGTCTTATCCCGCTTGTAACGAAAGGTTTTTCAGGATCGTTAGGTATTGAATTTTTATTACACGTAATTCCCGCTTCTTCAAGTTTTTCCTCAGCCATTTTTCCTGTAACTCCTTTAGTTCTGAGGTCTACAAGCATTAAATGATTATCCGTTCCGCCGCTGACTATTCTCAATCCGCCTTTTACCAACTCTTCTGAAAAAATTTTGGCATTTTTAACCACCTGTTTTTGATATTCTTTAAATTCAGGACTTAACGCTTCCTTAAATGCCACTGCTTTTGCAGCAATTATATGCATTAAAGGACCTCCCTGTATTCCGGGAAATACAATTTTATCTATTTTCCGAG
Organism: Leptotrichia sp. OH3620_COT-345; assembly: GCF_003932895.1. Classification (NCBI taxonomy): domain Bacteria; kingdom Fusobacteriati; phylum Fusobacteriota; class Fusobacteriia; order Fusobacteriales; family Leptotrichiaceae; genus Leptotrichia; species Leptotrichia sp. OH3620_COT-345. The sequence goes on from NZ_RQYW01000008.1 coordinate 91,229, forward strand.
CTATTTCTTCATTATTTGTCAAAATTACTCCCCCACGCGGTCCTTTCAACGTTTTATGAGTAGTGGAAGTTACTATGTCGGCATATTCCATAGGATTCGGATGCTCTCCTGCTGCCACAAGCCCTGCAATATGTGCCATATCAACCATTAAATAAGCTCCTGCTTCATCAGCTATTTCTCTGAATTTTTTAAAATCAATTATTCTTGAATACGCACTTGCTCCTGCTATAATCAGCTTCGGTTTTTCTTCCAGTGCAAGTTTTCTTACTTCTTCATAATCTATCAATTCAGTTTCAGGATTTAGTCCGTATTCTATTCCTTTATAATTTTTCCCTGAAAAATTAACTTTATATCCATGAGTTAAATGCCCTCCCGAACTTAATCCCATTCCTAAAATTTTATCTCCCGGCTCCAATAATGCTACATATACACCCATATTTGCCTGTGACCCCGAATGTGGCTGTACGTTTGCATACTTTGCATCAAATATTTTCTTCAGTCTATTTACTGCCAGCTCTTCAACTGTATCGGCATTTTTACATCCTCCATAGTATCTTTTTTTTGGATATCCTTCTGCATATTTATTCGTAAAAACTGATCCGGCAGCTTCCATAACCGCTTTTGAAACAAAATTCTCCGAAGCTATAAGTTCTATTCCTTCCTCTTGTCTTTTCTCTTCCTCAATTATTGCATTATAAACTTCCAAATCTGATTCTTTTATATAGCTCATTTATTTCCTCCCGTCAAATTATGATAAATTTCTGTTTATTTTTATCTGTATTTTCAAACATTATACCAAATTTTTATTTTTTTGTCTTTAGAAATCTTATACATATTTTTGACAATATTTATTATACAATTTTACTTAAAAAGTCTAACTGAACCGATAACAATTTATAGAATGCTTGTAAAAATAAGATCTTTTTAATATTACATTAAAACTGAAATTCTTAAATTAAACAAGCACCCCTCCGAGTGCCTGATAATATTATTATTTTTAATACTTTTTATTTTTTTGTTATTTCTATTATTAATACATTTTTATCTTTAGTTCTTCTTGAATCCCATGCCGCCCCCAAGAAAAATTCTCCAAGATTTCTTTTTGTTGTTAATTTTACATTATAATAAGTTGTTTCAGCTAAATATTCCTGTTTTTTATCCGTTGAATTGTAAAGATAATCTTCCATTAACTCACTTTTATTAATTATTTCATCCAACTTTTGAATATTTATGATTTTACTTAATTCTCTCAAAAATTTTTCAAAAATTTTACCGCTATTCTGTTCTGCAATGTAATTTCCTTTAATTTCTACTTTAGTTACTTCATTTCCTCGATAAAAAAACATTGGCATCTACTGTGTTCCATGAATAAGAAAAAGCTTTTTTTCCTTTATTTTCTCCTTTAAACTTAAAAGGACTGTTTTTGGAAAGTTCATTACTTTTTTTCTAATTTGTTCTACAAAATTAAAAGAAAAACTGAAAATACTAATTAATAAAAACAATCCTAAAATTTTTTTCATAAAATCACTCCTTAATTTTTTTAATATTATAACTTAATTTAAAGAAAAAGGGAAAGAAAAATCTTTATTTTTTCAATATATTTTTTTCTATTTTTCAATTTAACGTATTCTTTAATATGATTTTTATTTTTCTGTAAAAGCTGTTATTCCTTTAAATATTGAAGTAGCTTATTGTATTTTCATAATTATTTGAAAGATTTCAAACAACCTGTTCAATTATAGTTTATTTGGATAAGTTAATAACGGAGTAAAATCCACTTTCCATATATCTACTTCATATAATTGTCCGTTACTATAGGAATACAAAGTTACCAATACGGGAATATCATCTTTATCTTTAAATTGATACTCTGATATAGGTACAATCTCTAAGTTATTCTGAATTTTTTCATCATAATAAAATAAAAAACTGCCCATTCCTCCATCATCAAGTGTGATAACATTATCAGGAAAAGAAATATTTATTTTGGAATATTTAAAATCCAGATTATCCAATAAAATTTTAAGCAGATTAACTTCATTATCCGTTAATGGACGTTTATAAAATTTCATATATTCTCCTAATGTTTAAAAACTTTAAATACTATATGCCGAATTTTTATATCATTTTCTGTAATTTATTTATTAAAAAACTTATCAGAATATATCTGATAAGCATATTATTTTTATTCTCTTTAATACTAAAATTATTCATATTTTGTTCTATATTATTCAATAAATTTTCTTTAATTTCTTAATTACAGGAAGGTTTACCTGTCCGATGATTAACTGCACCATTTTCAATTAATAATTTCTGCATATCTTTATATCCTCTGTCACAGGCAAATGATAATGCACTTTGATTTTTAGGCTTGCTTACTAAATTTACATTTGCTCCTTGAGATAGAAGATATTTTACTATATCAATCCTATTGTTGCTTGCTGCTACCATTATTAAAGTTTCATTATCGTCTTCTACCGTTTGATCGTTAAGATCTACTTTAATTCCTCTTTTTATAAGTAGTTTATGTAATTTTTCCACTACTTTGACATTTTTTCCTAAAACTGCAGATTTTAAAACATTGTACACATCTCCGGTATCTGTCGCTTCAAGATTAGCCCCTTTTTCAACTAAATAATCCACAATATCTTCGTATCCTATGAAAGCAGCCCAACCTAAAGCTGTCTGATTCAAGCTTCCTGTATCCTTTGATTCAATATTCTGCCCTGATTCTACCATTTTTTTCACTTTTTCTAAATTCCCCTGTTTAACTGCATCAAACCATTCTGCATCTGATCCTCTTGAAGGATTTTCATAAAATATTCTCCATGAAAGTTTGTTAGGATTGGCTATATCCTTCATTTCTTCTAAGCTGTATCTGAAGTTCCTATATTTTCCTGAAACTTCCTTTGCTGTTTTTATTGCACTCTTGTCATTATTTTTTGATGATATGTCTTTATTTTTTGCTTCAATATTATTTTGACTGCATGCAACTATTGCAATTCCAATTAAAATTGTTTTCAAAAATTTTTTCAAAATCTTTTCCCTTCTTTTTTTCTTTCAAATTTTTTAATTTATTGAGTCTGAGTCCTGTTCCATTTTAATATAATCCTCATTTTTATTTTAAATCATTTTTCTTAGTTTACTGTTTTACATCTCTTTGATATTGAGGTAGTCCATATCAAAAAGCACTGGTCTTTAAGTTAAACGGCAGAGTTTTAGTCCTCTTCGATATTGAGGTAGTCCATATCATAAAAAAAAGATTTAATAATAATCTTAAAAGTTTTAGTCCTCTTCGATATTGAGGTAGTCCATATCCAAATAATACAAGGGGACGTTTTAGATAAAGTTTTAGTCCTCTTCGATATTGAGGTAGTCCATATCGCAGCAGGAAGCATAATCGGAAAGATAGAAAGTTTTAGTCCTCTTCGATATTGAGGTAGTCCATATCGCGATTGCCTGCACGATATTTTCTGTTAATTTGTTTTAGTCCTCTTCGATATTGAGGTAGTCCATATCAAGGCAGATAAATATGAATGAAATAATTTTAGTTTTAGTCCTCTTCGATATTGAGGTAGTCCATATCATAATTTCCCATTCTTTCAATTTTGTAATTTGTTTTAGTCCTCTTCGATATTGAGGTAGTCCATATCATTATAACTTTGGGATGAAGTTACATTTAAGTTTTAGTCCTCTTCGATATTGAGGTAGTCCATATCTAAAAAGATATGTATGGATAAAAGAATAATTGTTTTAGTCCTCTTCGATATTGAGGTAGTCCATATCAAAATTAGAAAAATTAAAGAGGGCATATAAAGTTTTAGTCCTCTTCGATATTGAGGTAGTCCATATCCCATCCTAAAATGGGATATTACAGATAACTATTGATATTATTTCTGTTTTTATATTATTTTTAAAACTTTCTTTTATTTTTTTCATGATATGAACCACCTTTTATATTAATTATACCACATTTTTTGATTTTTTAATATTCCAAAATTCTATTTTTATTTTTTAAAATTAGTTCTCCCATTGTTATTTCTCCCGACAGAACCTTCATTTTTCTGAACTGTTCTTCTGTCAGCAACAATGTCCTTACTGACGAATTTTTCGGAATCATCACGGATATCTGCTTTTCAGTCGTTTCTATTCTTTCTTTTGTATTGGAACTCATTATATAAATAGATTTCTGTATCTGATAATACCCCTTTTTAATAATCATTTTTCTGAAATTATTATATTCCTTTATTTCAATATCTGTCTGCATGGGAAAATCATACATTAACAATCCTATATACTTAATACTCATAATCTTCTATCCTCACATCGGGAATTTCAGCTTCAACACTTTCATCAACAAAATAATTTCTTATATTATCAATAAAGTAGTCAATTACTTGAGACAAATCATATTTTTTATCTTTCCAGTACACTTTCTGCTTCAGTACCGTTAATAATTTCTGTCTTAATTCCTTACTTAATCTTATTTCTTCAGTTTTATTGAAATATACAACAAAATCCACCATAGGTCTGAATATCTCAATAATATCATCAGATAAATTATAACTGTTAAATTGAGATTTATGATGTATACCTAAACTCGGATGAAATCCCTTTCCTACTATCTTTGATGAAATCAATGTCCGTAAAATCATATATCCATAATTAAGTGCAGAATTAACACCGTCATCACTGAATCTTTTAAATGAATTTCCGAATAATTCCTGAAAATATATCCTCGAGGCTATTGCTTCCTGATGTTCGGCATCCGTCTTTTTTAATCTGATATTATCAATATACATTGACAATCTGTTTATTGCTGTTTCTGATTTTTCAAGAAATTTTAAAAGCTCTCTTTGATTTTCTATTTTTTTTATGACTATTTCCGACCATATTTCTTCTTTTTTCTTTTCTGACCATTTTATTTGCTCATTAATTCTGGTAGTTACTTGAAAATGATTATACAGTCCCATAGAATGAAGAGCAGGCTGATGTTTTTCATTACATATTATAAGAGGAATATTGTTTTCCACCAATTTCAACTGTAATACTCCTGTTATTCTACACTTACAATTTTCAATAACAACTGCCATCACATCATTAAGTGAAATCCTGTCAATTTTATTGTTATCATCTTCATCAATCATTACAAGCTGATTATTGGAAATTGATAAATCATCAGCTCTCGTTATATGAATTATATTTGACACTTTTCTTCAGCTCCTTCAAATACACAGTATTACAATTTCTTTGTTAATATTTTTTCAATTAATTTTACGACATATTCAGAATTATAGTGCTCTAATTCTAACACTGAAACTTTTTTAGGATTTATCAAATTTTTTATTTCAAATAAAGTTTTACTATTATCTGGGCAATTATCTGACAATCTAAACTTTCTTTTTAAATTATTATAATTTAAATCCACATCTTTCTTAAATACTTCAAATACACTATTATATGTGGAATTATTATATCTTGTACTATACTCCATCACTTCAGAAACCTTATCTATCTGCTCTGCAATACTGTATTTTTTAAAAGGTTCTCTTATAATATAAAAATGCGAAATATAGTTTCTAATACTTTTTTTCTCTGGTTTATTAATTTCAGAATTTTCTGATAAATTAATTCCAAATTTCAAGCAAATTTTCACTAATTTTGGGTAATCTTTAAAATTATAGTATGAAGTTGCAAAATCCAATTCTCTACCCTTTGTCTTGTCATTTTTGTCTATATATTTATACTTAGGATATGGCGATGATCTATTCTCATTCCTATTATTTTCTAACTCTATAATATCTAAATAATTTAATCCGTTTACAATATAATGCATATCTCTTTCAAATCTAGCCATTTGAATGGCAAGTTTCCAATTTATATCTATTAAATAACTTTCTATTTTATTTAAGTAGTTAAATTCTACCAAGTCTCTAACTCTTTTATATTCAGAAACTTCATTATAATTTTCTTTCAATTTTTCAAAAGACTCATATTTTTTATGTTTTATATTTTGAATAAAGAAACAACTATTTTGTTCCAATTTATCTTTATATTTTTCTTTGTATTCTTTAGAATACCCATTCAATTTATTATTTAAATATTTCAATATTTCATCAATTTCAAATATTTCATTATTTCTAATATTATTATCAAATAACACTTTTGTATCAACTACTTTTATATCTTCTGAAATTAGTTCATATATATTATCAAAATTTGGATTTCCAATATTTAAAAATAAATTCTTTTTGTAAATATATAACTCATTCTTATTTTTCTCTGGATAATATACTTTTTCAAATTTATCTTCATTTTCTATTAAGTTATCAATTATTTCTTTATACTTTTTCAAAAATTTTGAGTTAAATATTAATTTAAGTGCCTTTCTATTTTTTATTTTTTCTATAAATTTATCTATTTCAGATATTATATCTACACTATTTAAATTTTTAGGATTAATCTTCGGCATTAATATTTTTTTCTCATTTCTATCTAAATTATCTGCTTTTATTTTTATTTTTGTATCATCTTCAAAATTCACAATTTGATTAAATTTTCTATCTAATATTTTTTTTATTTCATAATCATTTATGAATTTACTTTTAATATTTTCTTTTATATCTTCATAGTATTTACCAAAAAATTCCCTTTTTGTCAGTAAAAATTCTTCCTCTATAAGTTCCATTTTTTCAATAAATTTTTTTAAATCTAGTTTCCAATTTTCTGTTATCCATTCCGTTTTTAATGTATTTATTTGCATTATTTCATCTAAAACTTCTATAATATTCTGATATTCTTGTCTATCTAACCAAACTGATATTGCAAATAATCGATTTCTAATTTTATTTATAACAACATTGTTATTTAATAACGCAAATATTGAAATTATATATTCAAAATCATTTTTTATTTCTATGCTTTTATTGTCAGATTTTATTATAACTTTTCTTCTATAAGTTTTATTATCATTAATATCTTTTATTTTTTGCTTAATTTTTTTTATATCCATATTAAAATTTGAAAAATCAAAAATTTCTTTGTAATTTTTCTTCAAATATTCAATATAACATTCTATAACTTTTTTTTGATATTTTTTTATAGCTTTATTATTTCCTTTCGAAGCTAAAATCTGAGAATTTTTATAATAATTTTCTATAATAGGTTTATCTACTTCATCAGTTCCACTTAACGTTTTTTTCAATTCCTTTAAAAATTTATACTTATTATTCTCTTTTCCCAAATCCTTTTCTAAAATCAATTTTTTATACAATTCTTTATTTATATATATTAAAGCATTCCTTATAATTCTTTCTGTTTCTATTGTATCAAACGGATTATTTTTATTCATTTTTTTATATAAATTCAATATTTCAGGAAGTACTTTAGAAAACGACGGAAGAAATTTAATAATTTTGTTATTTTCTTTTGAGATATCTATATTATTTATTTTAGAAATTATTTTTTCTTTTCCTTTAAAAACTACATCTAAATTTAATGCTTTTGATATTTCTTCATTTGATATTTTTAGATTTTGAATTATACTCACCACTTTATTATAGTCTTCTAATGTTCCTTTTTGGTCTCTTGTTTTGTCGTCATTATCATTCTCTAATATTTCTTTTTGATTTCTTCTTTTATCATTTGCATGCAGTATTTTATTTCTTTCATTTGTTCCTATCTTTATAAATTTACTTTTGAAATTTTCTGTAATCTCATTTTTGTCATCTAAGAATTTTAAATCTCTCATTATTTTTAATTTTGAATTCGAAATTTTTTTATCCAGTATATAATCTCTTTCCCTATCTCCTCCAAAAAAATCTATATTTTCAGTACCTTCAGCATTTTTTTTAGAAAATATTTTATTCAATTCCATATTAGTAGCAGCAAAGAATGCTATCAATTCTAAATCTAATTCTTCTTTTGCGTGAAGTTTAGAAAAATCATTAGTATTAACTTTTGTCATATCTATATTATTATGTTTTATTTTTCCTAAATACATAATATGTTCTAACGTATATTGCTTAACTCTTTTTTCTATTTTATTCAACAGTGAGTCAAAATTTAATATTTTTTCTATTTTTAAAGAATTTTCTCTTATCTCTCTTCTGTTAATAAGTATTTTTTCTATTCTGCCCTTTATATATCTATATATAATTTTATATAGTTCTTTTTCATTACAGGGCATTTTTTCAAATTCAAAATTATCCCCAATTACTTCTATATTTCCGTCTTTTTTAAATATTGATTTGTAATGTCCTTTATATAAGCCAAAAATTTCTGTATCAAAATTTTCTTCTTCTTTTATTTTATCTTTTAAATCATTTACTAATTTTTCTATTTTAAATTCTTTTAAAATTTTCTCTATCTTATTTCTAATAACTTTACTTTCTATATCTTTTATAAATAATTTTACTATTTCATTTTTTTCTTTTCCTTTTTCTTTAAACTTTTCATGTTTATCCATTTCTACATATGTTTTAATTCTGGCTTTTTCTATTTTTTCTTTCGGCATATCTTGAGTTTCTTTTTTCTTAAGTTCAACTCTTTTTGCAATATCCCAATATTTCAGTTCTCCAATTATATAATCTACAATATCTTCTTTTGTTAATTTAACACTGTTACAAATATAATTTAAAATTTTATTTACAAAAATTTTTTTATTTTCAGTTGCTTTTTTTCCACCAACATTAGAGTAAAATTCTACAAATTTATCAATATTCCATTTTTTGTTTTCAGAATTTTTTTTCTTTATTTCCTCTATATGTTCTACAATCTTACCGTATTCTTCTTCTTTTTCTAAAAATAAAATTTCGATATAATCTCTAAAATATCTTTTTTTAAGATTCTTAACTTCTCCTTGTTCTTCATTTACAAAGTTTTCTATTAAATAATAAAATTTTTCATTTATATTTTGAAACTTTCTGTATACTTCTATTTTTGCCTGTCTTTCTTTTTCATCAATTTTTTTCCAACTTAAAATATATTCCTCTTTATTTCTATCAAATTTAGTTTTATTATATTCAAGTTTAATTTTTATGTTTTCATTTTTTATTGTCAAATAAATTTCTTTGGAATTTTCTTTTAATTTTCCTTTATCCAACTGTTTTTTCAATTGTTCTTTCAACTTTTTTCTAGTAATTTTTTTTGAAAGATTTTCGGTTCGTGATAATACTTCTATCTCATCTACAATATCTTCACCTTTTATTAAAATATTTTCTTTTTTCAATTTAAATAAAATATTCCCCATATGAAATTTTCTATTAAAATCTTTTTGTATGTTATTTTCTGTTTTATATTCTATAAGTTTTTCTATAAATTTACTATTTGTAATTTTAATTTTATCTTCATCTCTCTTACTTTTTACAATATATTTATTTTTTTCTTTAGTATCTGTGTTATCTGGAATTTCATTATTATTTTTTGTAATATATTCTCTTTTTACTCTAATTTTTTTATTATCAAAAATTAAAATATAATCCTTTGTTTCTTTATCATAATTAAGTTTTATACTTCTATTCTTATTTTTTTCTTTATCTATTTCTAGTATTCTTTTTTTTAATTTTTCATTATACAAAATTTTTAAATATACTTCTTTATTATTGAAATTTATTTTATATTTTTCAGTTTTTTCATCAATAACTACTAAATTAATTTCCGTATGTTCTTCATCATTTTTAATTTTCGGTCTTTCTGTTCTTCCTAATTCTATTCTTACTTCTTCTTTATAATTGCACCATTTTTTATACCCATATATTTTACTCATCTTTCTTCCTCCTTGACCAATAATTTTTTCATTTTCTGCTATAATTATATCCTATAATGAAAATATTTCAACTGTTAATTTATAATTTTATTAATTTTTCAACAAACAAAAACCTCTCAAAAATTAAATTTAAAAATATCAATGGTCTCACAAAAAACCAAACTACAAAAACAAAAAAGCCGTCCTATAAATCGGAAACGGATTTCTAATGATAAATAATACATATTTCCAAAAATGAAAATTATTGTTTTTACTCATTTTATAAAAATAATAAAATATATAAAATTTAGGATTAGTATACCTTCCGACTTATAAAACAGCCTTTATTTTAAAAACACTACTAAAAAATCATGCTTTCTCTCTGTTTAGGATATAAAAACTTTATTTTATAAATATTTAAAGCTTCTATTTCTTTTTTTACAGTTTTTTCATTATCTACATTTTTTAAAAAATTAGGTTTTATATGGTTTATGATTATGTTCAGATTTTTTAATTTCTCGGTTCCTCCACTATATTCCGATAACACTTTCATTTCTTCCATCAGCCATTTAGCCGTCAAATGTCCGAACAAATTTTTATCCTCCGTTGAGTTGGGAAAGGAAACTTCAATAATAATCCCTTTCAATTTTCCAGCTTTCAGTTTCGGACCTAATTCTTTCCATATATTGTTCAGCAATTGGGATTTTTCAACTTTATCGGGACCTGTATCACCGAAAAAGGCAAAATATTCTTCTCCGCTTCTTATTAGTAACATTGAAGACTCGTAGTTACTGTGACTTAACGGAAATACCTGTCCATACAGTTCCGTTCCCTCTATTTTGAATTCCTTTCCGATTTCAAGTTTTTTATAGGAATAAACTCCCAATTTAAACCCTTCTCCGGAATCTCCGAAATTAGGCCATACTTTCCAATTGAAAATATTCTTTTCCAGTATATCTATAACAGAAGGCAAGCCGTATATATTTTTCTTCGTATCTTCAGTAGACGATAAAACAAGACCTGCAATATGATCCATATGTGCATGGCTCAAAAAATAACCTTTTATTGATTCTCTGAATATATATCCCAATTTCGTATAGTTGGAATCTTCGGGAACTTTAATATCCTTAAAATTTCCTTTTTTCAATGCTTCTTCAAGACCGTTCACGACACTTCCCGCATCCAATGCCAGATATTCTTTGCTTCCGATATCTCTTAGAATGTACGAAGTGGTAGTTCCCGCTTTCACTCCTCCGCTGTTTCCTAAAGTTATGACTTCAAATTTTGCAAATAAATTTAATGATAATAAAAATAATAGAAGTAATCCTCTTTTCATTTTCTCTCCTTTGATAATAAATTTTAATATTTCGCCAAATTTGTTATATATTCAAAAAAACTGTCTCTATCCACATGATAGACTAAATCAACCGGACGTCCGCCTTGTTTCCTTACTGTACGTCCTCTACTTGGACCTTCAGTTATTACATCACTGTTTACAACTTCTCTTTTTACAAGTTCTTCTTTTCCGAAAGATGCCGTCGTAAGAACGTCCCACAAAAAGTAAGTGGAATTTGTCACAAAATGTGTTAACGGAGGTACTACTGCATAACATTGTCCTAAAAAATCAATTCCTTCATTTTTTCTCTGACTTGCCCACATATCACGAATTTCCTCTGTAAGAGGTACCATTCTCGTACTTTCAAGGGCTACAAGTTCTATTTTTATATTTGAATCCCATACTCTTTTTGCTGCAAAAGGATCCCAGTATACATTCCATTCAGCCGTGCCGTCATGCTCAGGTTCTTCCACATTACCATGTTCTAAAAATGTTCCTCCCATCCAATACAGTTTACCTATTTTCTCTTCTATACTTGAATCAATATCCAATGCCCTTGCCAAATCCGTCAAAGGCCCTACAAATACAAGGTCTACTTTCCCATCAGCTTTTTTCAGCACACGGACTATATCTTCATGGGCTTTTATATGGGTTTCTTCTACTGTCAGAGGCTTAATCTCATTCAAAATAGGTAATGCATCTATCACAAAAGCATGCATTCTCCAGTCTTTAGGAAAAGGATTCACAGCTCTTGAGTCCGACAGTGCAACCTTTATTTTTTTATCTTTTTCAGATCCAAATTTTTCTATGATTTTCCTTGTAGCTGAAGATGCAGGCTGTATATAACAGTCCGCATCCATAACACTAATTCCCACAAGTTCCACATCTTTCATTTTTAATAACAAGTATAATGAAACTAAATCATCCACCCCTCCATCGTGATTTAAATATACTTTTCTTTTTTTCATAAATTCTCCATTTCTTATTCTTTATAAATTTTTACTTTAACTGTCATTTTTTTCTACTTCAGCGGCATCGGGATAAATTTTTCTAATTCCTTTTATAATTCTGTCTATTTCCTTATTAATCCCGTTTTTATCTTTTCTTGAGCCTTTCATCGCTACTCTTATTTGAACCCTTCTTTCTTTGGCATAAGGAGCAACTGTAGGATTGGACATTTGAAAGTATTCTTTTAATCTTTCATCTATTTTCCCTTCAGGCACACCTTTTATTTCCAAAGTTTTCATGATTAGTATGCTGTTCGAATATTGACTTAACAAAGGCAAAACCTGATTATCCATCATCCAAATCATTTCTTTTGGCGGACCGGGCAACACTATTATTTTTTTATCCCTTTTTTCATAGTAAAACCCCGGAGCAAGTCCTACTTCATTTTCTATTAATATCGACCCTTTTATTATCGATGCTTCTTTTTTCCCACCATCAGGAATATCAATGCCAAAACCTCTTTCTTTATACCTTTGAACAAGTTTATCATAGTACTTCTGATTTATTTCAAGTTCTTCTCCGAAAAAATCTGCCACAACTTTTTTTGTAATATCATCTATTGTAGGCCCTAATCCTCCCGTTGTTATTACAAGATTCACTCTATTAAAAGCAATTTCAAGACATTCCTTCACTCTGTTATAATTATCCCCCACTGTTGTCTGATAGTATAAATCTACACCGATATCTGTAAGTTTTTCTGATATGTATTGAGCATTAGTATTAACAATATCCCCTATAAGAAGCTCTGTTCCTATACATAAAATTTCCGCTTTTATTTTAACCACCTTCTTATTTTCAATTATTTCTATTTATGAGGTTTTTTACTAAATAATTTTAAGTGAATTTCCATCTTTTTTCTTCAACATTCAAATTTTACAACGTAAAAAATGCGGTAAGTGAGCGTTGTAAAAACATCCCTTTTTTGTTTTTACAGCGAACGGGCATTTTTAAGTGTCTGTAAAATTTGTGTTGAACGGTTTTTTGGTCTGACCTTTTTTACAAAAAAGGTTAGAAATATTTTTTATATTATACTTTTACATAGTTTTTGGTTCAGTCTTTTTTCAAAAATATGATAAAATTATAAAATATTATTATAGTTTACTATAAAATTTAACTGTACTTTTTTTCATAGTTTCTCTTAATCTTAATCTTTATTTCAACATTCAAATTTTACAATAAGTGAGCGTTGTAAAAACATCCTTTTTTTGTTTTTACAGCGAACGGGCATTTTTAAGTGTCTGTAAAATTTGTGTTGAGCGGTTTTTTGGTCTGACCTTTTTTACAAAAAAGGTTAGAAATATTTTTTTAATACCACACTTTCATAAGGTTTCAATAGTATTTTTCCATCTTTAAGTTCAATTTCTGTTTTATAATTTGACAGTAAAATTTCAGAATTTTCAAAGTTAAGTTCTGTAACGTCAAATTCATTTTTTTCTCCGTAAAAATTATTTATTATTACAAGTTCCCCATTTTCACCTATTCTTTTATAAGCATATACTTTTTCATTTTCAAGGTCTATGTCCTCGTATTTTCCTGTTATTAAAAGTTCCTCGTTTTTTCTGAGTTCTATAAGTTTCTTATAATAATAGAATATCGAATCTTCATCTTTTAAAGCCGCTTCGGCATTTATTTCTTGATAATTGTCGGGAATTCCTATCCATGGCGTCCCTTCAGTAAACCCTGCATTTTTACTGTCATTCCACTGCATGGGAGTTCTTGAATTATCTCTTGATTTCTGCATTAAAATATCAAGTATTTCCTTATCTGAAAGTCCTTCTTTTTCTTTTATCTTATAGACATTCAAAGATTCTACATCACGGTATTTGTCAATATGATCAAAATAAGGATTTGTCATACCGAATTCTTCTCCTTGATATATATAAGGTGTTCCCTGCAGTCCGTGAAGTACCGTTGCCAGCATTTTTGCCGCTTCTTTCCGATATTCCTTATCATTTCCAAATCTTGACAATGCTCTCGGCTGATCGTGATTATTCCAAAATGTGGCATTCCAACCGTTTCCTTCATACATTCCTTTCTGCCATTCAGAAAATATTTTTTTCAACTGAATAAAATTAAATGGAGCTTTTACCCATTTCTCCCCATTTGGATAATCGACTTTTAAATGATGAAATGAAAATACCATTGAAAGTTCTTTTTCATCAGGATTGGAATATTTTACACAGTTATCAATACTTGTCGATGACATTTCTCCTACTGTTATGAGTTCTCCACCTCCAAAGGCTTCTTTATTAAGTTCCTTCAAATATTCATGTATTTTCGGTCCGTCAGTATAAAATCTTCTTCCATCGGCAACAAATCTTTTATCACTTCCGTCATCATTCAAAAATCTCTGATCTTTGGAAATGAGATTTATAACATCCAATCTGAACCCGTCCACACCTTTATCAAGCCAGAATTTTATCATTTCATAAACTTTTTTCCTTACTTTTTCATTTTCCCAGTTTAAATCAGCTTGTGTCACATCAAAAAGATGTAAATAATATTGCTTTCTTTTTTCACTGTATTTCCATGCATTTCCCCCGAATTTTGACTGCCAGTTTGTCGGTTCCTTTCCATTAATGGGATCTTTCCATATATAGAAATCTTTATATTCTTCGTCTCCTGCTTCAGATTTTTTGAACCATTCATTTTCAGTTGATGAGTGATTTACTACAATATCCATTACTATTTTCAGATTTCTTCTATGAGCCTCTTCCAGAAGTTTTTCAAAATCTTCCATTGTTCCGTAATTTTCATCTATATTATAATAATCACTTATATCATATCCGTTATCTTTCTGAGGAGATTTATACATTGGAGTAAGCCACAGTACATCTACCCCCAACTCTTTTAAATAGTCAAGTTTTTCTATAATCCCTTTTATGTCCCCTTGTCCGTTTCCAGTAGTATCATTGAAACTTTTAGGGTAAATCTGGTATACTGTTGATTTATGCCACCATTTTAAATTAAAGTTTTTTTTCATATGAAGTCCACCTCTCATTTATAATCTTTACTAATAACTATTTTTTCTTTTTTAACTGTTTCCATTTTTTTAATTGATTACAAGCACATTCTACATACCAATCAGTTGTTTTAAAATTAAATATATTTTTAAAACGCATTTCAAGATTTTCTCTGGTTTTTTCAATATATCAATTTAATTAACTCTACTATGACTGACAATTATTATTTCAGTATCTAAATCATCAGCATCCGATTTTAAAGCTTTTTCACTAAACCTAATGAACAGTTGACTACTTTTTGACTCCTCCTACAAGTTTTAAAAAATCATCAAAAGCTTCTTACAATTTTTCCATTTGAAAAAAAGCCCGATTTCCATTTTTTATATTATACTCTTCTACAAATATTTGACTAAACTATAGACATTTTTCTAAGTCCATTTATCTTTCAAATTTTTATCCGGAAATTTTTAAAATTCCCTATTTATTTTTTCCGTATTTGTACTCATAAATACCCCCTTATATTCCATATTTGTTTTTTATTCCATTAATTCAAATTCTTCACATAATACTTCCATATCTTCTGTAAATTTCCCGTCAGTTTCTTCCATAAAAAAATCTATATGCACTTTTCTCCAATATTCTAAACTTTTATCTCCCTCCCCTTCCTTAAACGCAAATTCCTTCGTTACATCTTTAAAAGGTGTCCTGTACACTTTCGTATTTATCGTTATACATACTTCTTCTCCTTTGCTGTTTAATATTATATTTATATCTCCTTTCTTGGGAACTCTTTCATTCTCAAGGTCATAAAGTACATATAAAGAAGTGGTTGCTTTTTTCTCTCCTTTCAACACAAGGTCTGCAAGAGCATCTTGTATGTTTTCCTCATATCCGAAAGCAAATTTATTTATATGGACATTTTTTCTTTCTTCTTCACTTAATGTAAGCAAGTATTTTTCAATTAGTTTATTCATTTTTGATTTTCTCCTTTTAATTATATTTTTTAAATATAAAAATTTTCATATTTATATTTATCGCCTTAATATATAATTCACTTCAAAATATTAACTAATCAAGCTTCTATCATATGTTTATTCTAACTATCTGATAGATTTTACTGTCAGTTCGTCATTTTTCTGAATATTATCCGATCATAAATTTTATTATATCAAACAAAAATATTATTCCTATAGAAACGGGGACTACCACTCCCAGACTAAATTTTTTCAATGAAAGCCACACTATAATCCCTATCCCCGCCAATACTTTTATAATATTGAATGTATCCGTTCCTGTAGATGTAAATATCCCCGGAAAAATCAAAATAGTCAGAACTGTATAAGGCAATGCTTCAAAAAACTTATTTATAATCGGATTATTTTCAGGAATTTTTATAAATAAAGGGACTAATTTGATAAAAGCTGTTATTAATGCTGTTGCTAAAATCAAAATAACTATCATAAAATTACTCATTTTCTTTCACTCCCTCTTTATAAGTTATTAAAGCATAAGTCATACTTGCCAGAAACATAATTAAAATCATTGCCCAGCCTTTACTTACAGGTATATATTCAAATATTATCTTAAATACTGTTACTATTATTACAACTTTTATATATTTAAAATTTGCTTTTAAAGCACTTACAAGAAGACTTAAAAATGCTGCATAAAGTATAAAATTCATACTTTTCGTAAAAAACGGAGGAATTAAATTTCCGAATAAAGATCCTGCTAATGTTCCCAATCCGAACATAATATAAGGCAAAGTATTTACTCCCATCATATAATAAGGATTTTTATTTTTCCTTATCATAATGAAAGCAACCGTTTCATCTGTAAGTCCAAGCCCTACAATCATTTTTTCCAATAATGTTCCTCCCTTTTTAAGTTCCCTATAAATTATAAGATTTAGAAGAGAATATCTTAAATTAATCATAAATATTGAAATAAGAATTTCTGCCGGTCCTGATTTTAATTCATATACCGCTTTTAAAAAAAATGATTGTGCACTTCCGGCATATAAAGTTAATGACTTTAAAAATACAAGTAACGTATCCATTCCAAAATTTTTAGAAATAAGTCCTAATGTTATCCCGAAAGGAATATAGGCAATTCCTATACCTAATCCTTCATTTAATCCTTTTAAATAATTTTCCATTCTCGCATTTTGTAACATATTTCTGTTTTATAACTCCTTATTTTTAATTTTCATATTTCTTCAATATTCTAATTTCATAAAAACATTATAAAATTCAAAATTTTTATTTTAAAGCTCCCCAATTTTTTGCATAAGAACCGTTTGAATTTAACTTTACATCTTCAAATGTTATTGTATTTTCCATTATTTCCTTAATTTTTTCCATATATTTTTCTATAGTTTCATCTTTTATTTCAAAAATAAGTTCATCATGAACTTGTAACAGCATTCTTATATCATCTTTGTCTTTAAATTCATTATACAACTCTACCATGACTTTTTTTATAATATTTGCAGCAGTACCTTGAACAACTGTATTTACAGCCATTCTGTCAGCCTGTGATCGTATATTTTTATTGCTCGAATTTATTCCGTTTATATATCTCCTTGTTCCGTATAATGTTTCGACAAAACCGTTCAGTCTTGCATTTTCCAGAACATTTTCAAGAAATTTCTTTACTCTCGGATACTGTTCAAAATAAGTTTTTATATAAAGTGAAGCGTCACTTACAGGAATTTTTAACTCTTTGGATAGTCCGAAAGGAGTTTTACCATATAAAATACTGAAGTTTATAACTTTAGCTATACTTCTTTCCTCTCTGGAAATTACTTCTCCGTCCGCTTTAAAAAATATTTTCCTTGCAGTCAGGTCATGAAGGTCTCTGTCTTTTTTATACGCAAGTACAAGATTTTCATCTTTTGACAGTTCTGTGAGAACTCTCAGTTCAATTTGCGAATAGTCGAAAGACACAAGACTCCATCCCTCTTCTGAAATAAATCCTTTACGTATTTTTATTCCCTCATCAGTTCTCACAGGAATATTCTGTATATTGGGGTTTGTTGAAGAAAGCCTTCCCGTGGAAGTTCCATTCTGATTAAATGTAGTATGTATTCTGTCATTTTCATCTGCCAGTTTAGGTAAAGGTTCCACATAAGTCGAAAGTAGTTTAGTAAGTCCTCTGTAAACAAGAAGTTTTTCAGCAATTTCAATCCCTCTTAACGCCAGTTCCTCCAATACCTCTACATCTGTGGAATATCCTGTCTTTGTTTTTTTCACAGGATCTATTCCCATTTTTTCAAATAATATTTCGGAAAGCTGTTTTGGAGAGCCTATATTAAAAGCTTCTCCGGACAAAGAAAATATTTCTTTTTCCACTTTTTCTATATTTTCCTGCAGTTTTGACTTATAATCTTCAAAATATTTTTTATCAATTTTTATACCGTACATTTCCATACTCGCCAGAACAGGAACCAGTCTATTTTCAAGATTCTCAAAAACATCTATGAGATCTTCACTCTCCAATCTATTTTTTAATACCGTTTCAAGCTTTTTTACACAATATGCTCTTCTTCCAAGAAATTCTATCTTCTCTTCTTCACTTATTTCTTGAAATTTACGTTTTTTAAACTGCTCTTCAAATTTTTCAAGATTTTCTCCAAACTCGGAAAAAATTATATTTTCCAA
Organism: Leptotrichia sp. OH3620_COT-345; assembly: GCF_003932895.1. Lineage (NCBI taxonomy): Bacteria > Fusobacteriati > Fusobacteriota > Fusobacteriia > Fusobacteriales > Leptotrichiaceae > Leptotrichia > Leptotrichia sp. OH3620_COT-345. Next base: position 109,943 of record NZ_RQYW01000008.1, read on the forward strand.
ATCCTGTGAACTTTCTGTTCCAAGTACATACCATGCCAGCATTACATCAAAATATTCCTTACAGTTTATCCCTTTCTTCATATATTCTTTTACATTATAACTGACTATTTTTTTATCTTTTAATATTTCATATACTTCTTTCACTGTTTCTTGATTTTCATTTAGTAATACTATATTCTTTTTACCGTCACATACTGCTATCCCAAATTCATTTCCGAATATTCCAACTTTTTCTTCCATTTTTTCCAGAACATCTGGCCCAACTGACCATAAAATTTTCTCCGTTTTTACTTTATTCTCTCTTGTATTATTTTCAGCATTTTCAATCAAAATCTCCTTTTTCCCGTCAGGATGATTTGTCACTCCTGCAAATAAGGAAATCTGACTACTGTCAGATTGACTGTTTTCATTTAAGGCGGTACTCTTTTTCTTTATTTCATTTTCGATTGTTGCCGAAAACTTTTTAAATTCCATTGTTTTGTATATTGAAAGGAGCTTTTCCAAGTCTTTACTTTCTATTTTCAGTTTATTTTTATCATATTCTACTTCAATATCTTTATGAACTGTTGCCAGTTTTCTGCTTAAAAAGGCTTTTTCCTTATCTTCTAAAAGCTTTTCCTTTCTTTTCCCTTTTATTTCTGCTATATTTTCATAAAGACCTTCAAGGCTTCCGTATTTATTTATGAGCTCCACTCCTGTTTTCGGGCCTATCCCTGAAACTCCGGGTATTCCGTCGGAACTATCCCCCATCAATCCAAAAAGATCCGGTATTTTATCAGAAGTAACTCCTAAGTATTCCACTACTTCATCATCATTTGTTATATATCTGAATAATGATTTCTTATCCCCTTTTCCTAATAATGCTATATTTATTTTCCCGTTTACAAGTTGTGCCAAATCTTTATCTCCCGTAACTATATACACTTCTATTTCTTCATTTTCGTCTTTGGAAAATTTTGTAGCAAGAGTTGCCATTACGTCATCAGCCTCATATCCGTCTATTTTATATTTAGGTATTCTGTATCCGTCAAGTACAGACATTATAAACTCCTGTTGGGCAACAAGATCATCAGGCATACTTTCCCTATGTGCCTTATATGTTTCCAGCTCCTCAGATCTTTTCAGATCGCTTCTTTTTATATCAAGACAAGCTACCAAATAATCAGGATTAAATTCTTTTATTACTCCCTCCAAAGTATTTACAAAACCATATGTCGCTCCGGTTGCCATTCCTCGAGAATTTCTCATTCCCATAAGTGCAAAGTGAGTTCTGTACATAATTGCACTCGTATCCAATATAACTGCTTTTTTCATATATTTCCTTTCATTTCTACCTAACTTTAGACCGGTTTTATTTTTTACATTATAACATATTCATAGACTGTCTGTCAGTTTTAATTTTAACCGATTTTCTTGAAGAAAATATAAAATATCAGCTTTTTAATCTTGACAAGTAGCATTATTAAGGTATAATTTATAGAAAATAAACTTAAACTTTGCATTCAAGTATATTGACTTTTAAAATATTATGTAGTATTATTTTATTGTATAAACATAATTAAATCTATTTTGTTTTTGTTTAAAAGTCTTTGAATTGTTTTTATTTCAGTAAGTAAAATTTTATCTTAAAATAGAAAGGAAATCAGGAAATGACTCAACGTGAAAAACAGATTATCAATTTAATTAAGGAAAATCCCCTTATTACTCAAGAAGAAATTGCGGAAACATTGAATTGTGCCAGAACTTCCATCGCGGTACATATAAGTAACCTTATGAAAAAGGGTGTTATCCTGGGGAAAAAATATATTATTAATGAAGATCCTTATATTTTAACTATTGGCGGAACAAATGTGGATATACAGGGAAAATCTTATAATAGTATTGTACGTTATGATTCGAATCCCGGCTCAGTGACTATTTCTTTCGGAGGGGTAGGAAAAAATATTGCTGAGAATATCGGAAAACTCGGTATTACTTCCAAACTTATAACTGCCTTGGGAGATGACATATACGGAAAAGATATTAAAGATTACCTTCAAAACCAGAATCTCGACATATCAGATTCACTTTTTCTGAAAAATCAACAGACATCAATGTATGTTTCAATTTTAAATGATGATAACGAAATGGAAATGGCAGTTTCATCCACAGACATATGTAAAAGTATTACTCCGGAATTTCTGGACACAATAAGAAAGAAAGTAACAAATGCAAAACTCATTGTTTTAGATACTAATCTGGAAGAAGAAACTTTAAGATACGTAGCTTTTTTAAGAAGAAAACCTAATCTCATACTTGACACTGTATCTACTAAAAAAGCTTTAAAAGTAAAAGACTTCATAGGAAGATTCCATATTATAAAACCTAACAGACTTGAAGCGGAAGTTCTGTCTGATATCACAATATACGGTAACGATGACTTAATAAGAGTAGGAGAACATTTTCTTAACAAAGGTGTTAAAAAAATATTCATTTCATTAGGACCTAAAGGTATATTCTATATGACTGAAGAAAAAAATGGAATTATAAAAATTCCAAGAATAAATACTGTAAGTACAACAGGAGCCGGAGATGCTTTTGTAGCGGGAATTTCTTACGGAGAATATCATGATTATGATGTAGAAAGAGCATCAAAATTCGGTCTGGGTGCCGCTCTTCTTACTTCATTGAATGAAAAAACAGTAAGTGAGCATATAAATGTCAAAAATGTTGAAAATATTATAGAGGAGATGGAATTATAAATGTTTAAAAAATATCTTGAAATCAGCGAAGAAGTAAAAAATGCACTGGAAAACAATAAACCTGTAATAGCACTTGAATCTACAATCATATCCCACGGTATGCCTTATCCTCAAAATGCTGAAACTGCATTGAAAGTTGAAAACATTGTAAGAGAAAACGGTGGAATTCCTGCAACTATAGCTATTATAAACGGAAAATTGAAAGTAGGATTATCTGCTGAAGAAATTGAACTTCTCGGAAAAGAAGGAGAAAAAGTTATAAAAGTAAGTAGAAGAGACATCCCTTATATTGTTGCAAACAAACTGAACGGTGCTACAACAGTAGCATCAACTATGATCATTGCCAATATGGCGGGGATTAAGATTTTTGCCACGGGAGGTATCGGAGGAGTTCATAGAGGTGCAGAAAATACCATGGATATTTCTGCAGATTTACAAGAACTTGCAAATACAGATGTTGCTGTTATATGTGCAGGAGCAAAATCAATTCTGGACTTAGGATTAACTCTTGAATACTTGGAAACTAACGGAGTTCCGGTTTTAGGTTATAAGACAAAAGAACTTCCGGCATTTTATACAAGAAACAGTGGATTTAACCTTGATTATGCCATTGACAGTCCTCAGGAATTTGCAAACCTTCTTCATGCAAAATGGGAATTAGGTTTAAAAGGCGGTGTTGTCATAGCAAATCCTATTCCTGAAAAATATTCTATGGATAATAATATTATTTCAAAAGTAATTGAAAATGCCATAGAAGAAGCTGAAAAATTAGGTATAAAAGGAAAAGAGTCTACACCGTTTCTATTGGATAAAATACAGAAATTAACAGAAGGTTCAAGTTTAAAAGCAAACATCGAACTTGTATTCAATAATACAAAACTGGCTACTGAAATTGCAAAGGAACTATGCAATTTAAAATAATAAATCCAATTAAAAAACTGATTCTCAAATAAAATTGAAAATCAGTTTTTTTAATTTCAGACTATTCTAAAATATATCAAATGTTAGTAGATAGCTCTAAATCCTATTCCCCCTCTTATATTTTTTCCGTTCGTATCATATCCTACATTTAATGTTACTCCAAATCTTGTATTTTCCATTCCGATATTCAAATCAGTTTTAAAATTTCCTTTTTTGTTTTCTTTTTCATCTTTTAAATTATACCAATCTGATGTTGTATGTTTTACTTTTGCTTTATTTTTTTGACTTAAAGATTTTCCTAGTTCAGTATCATATTTTAATCCTAATATTGCAGTGAATGATGCTTTTCTTGCTATAGGCTGTTTATATTTAAGTTCTACTCCTAATTCAGGTTTTATCGAATAATAATCATTCCCTTTTACTTCTATTCTCATTTCTCCTGATTTTTCTTTTATTGTATTAAATCTTCCATATTCAAGTTTTAAATTTCCATATGGTCTTATACTGAATTTTTCTCCTGTCCTGAACTCTTTTCCCATTTCATTTTTTACAGCAAAACCGTATGAATTATATGTCGATTCAGCTTCAAATATTTCATCCGCTACAAGGAACTTTCTATGCATATCGCTTCTCGATACATAACCTTCTCCCGATATCGTCCAGTTTAAACTGTTGTTATGGTCAAATGCTTTTGATTTA